>DAIRED010000079.1:0-8634 GCA_036795795.1 Thermoplasmatota archaeon
AGCGTTCGCCGAGACCGGTGCCCTCGTTATTATCCACGAGAGGATCTCGAACAGCACGTCCGAGCTGTCCCAAACGTCGCCCATCTGCGAGTGGTCGAATCCTGCCAGCGCGGTCCTGTAGACCCCGCCGTCCATGCGGACCACGGCTGCAGTGCCACCCAACAGCCCCGGCGAATACTCGAACGATGTTGTCGCCGACGGGTTGGCTGGAACAAGCACGGCGTAGTCACCCCAGATGTTACCGCAGCTGCCTGGTCCGCGCAGTGTCATGGGGGCCATCCCCTCTCCGACTGGGTCTCCAGGAATTCCAGTCAGGTTCTGCCCGACATTTGAGAACATGTTCCAAGAGGTTCCGTATCCGGCCATCGAACCGTCCAAAGGCACGGCGCCGAACCACTCAGCGAGCCAGTCAGTCCAGCCGTTTTCCGCGGCCTCCATCCAGAACATGTCGCCCGTCAGGTAGACGCTGCCCCCTCCGTTGAGGTAGGCCGCAATGCTGTTTCTGTCGGCCTGAGAAAGGCTCTCGCCGTTTATGCCATAAGCGTTTCCAGTAGCCCATATCACCGCCGCGTATGGCGCGAGGTCCGCCTCCTCGGGCGCCCCGAACCTGGCGACGTCCCAGTAGTTGTAGTAGAGCGCTCCGGCTCCCGCAAGCACGTCCAGCGAATCGGTGTACCACTCGTCCGAGTCTATCCCGAGGTCGTCATCGACGAGCAGGACGTCCGCGAGGACCTGGGTGAACAGGTCTGAAGTGTCCACAGCCAGAGTGTCGTTCTGCGACTCTACCGTGACAACCGTAGCATCGAAATCTCCTTGGTTCGCTGCACCCGGTATGGATACCGTCGCCCAGAAGCTCATGGATTCGCCGGTGTCGAGAGGCCCGATGTATGTTATCGTGTTGGCTCCCATGTCCGTGAACACAACAGGCCAGCCGTTCGGGGACGTCGAAGAAAGATCGAACCAGTCAAGGCCAGCAGTTCCGACATTCCTCACGGTCATGAGGTAGCTCACGTCATTCCCGGCGATATCTATAGCCATGTCCTCTACAGGGAAGAGCAGGCACCCGCGCGCCGGGTAGGTCGCGTCAACCGTGAAGTCGTCGACGTACCACCCTGCAAGGCCAATCGGCATCCCAGGCGCGGACATGAACCGCAGCCTGAAGCCGACGATACCTCCCAGGTAGGGCTCCAGGTCGAAGGTCTCCTCCTCCCAGCCCGTTGTCGTTCCCTGGAATGAGTCGAAGCCCCACCAGTTCACGCCGTCGTAGCCTCCAACGGGGGTTATCGCCGTCCAAGTCTGGCCGAAGTCATCCGTTATCTCGACGAAGCCTCCGTCCATCAAATCAATGTCGTGCCAGTGGTAGAACGACATTTCGGCCGAAGCCGCTGTCGCAAGCGTGTAGTAGTGCGAGTTGAGCCCGCAGTCCGCCTCGTCGTAATAGATGTCGAGGAGGTTCGTGCCCCAGCAGTCTGTCGTGGAGTGCGCTGCGCCTGGCCCGCCGCCATAGCCGCTCGGATCGCCGAGATCCCACTGCGTCGTGCCGTCACCGAACTCCCTGAAGTTTGCGGTGCCGCCCTCGAAGTCGTCTGTGTAGGAAGGCGTCAGGTAGCAGAGGGTGTTTGTCCAAGCCCAGTCGTAGATGTCAGTCCTTGTCTGCGAAGAGGTGTTTATCCAAGCCCAGTCGTAGTCTCCCTCGACGGCCGTCGCGGGGATCGTCACTGCTACTGTGAAGTCGAATACGCTCATGGGCGAGAGCCAGCCGGTTTCGGTGATCGGCGTCGTGCCGCTCGCATCCCTTATCTCGGTCGTCCAGACGTTCGCCGGCAGGGTGGCCAGGTCGAAGTTGTCGTCGACAGCCCCCAGATTTGTCACGGTCATCGGGTAAATTATTTCCGTGTCCGGCACGTCCGCGTACTCCTGGTACGGCGGGTTTATCTCGACCATGTCGGGAGCGAGCAGCCACTCCATTATCCTCCGGAGGGTTAGAGCCCTGTCGGCTTGGCCGTCGACGTCTGCCAGGTCCCAGCCGGTGAAGACCGAGCGGAAGTCATAATCGGGGTGTCTGATGGCGTTGTAATAGCCGTCTCCTGTAAAGTCCTCGGCCATCCAGCCAGCGTCGGTTGGGGCCACCGGGTCGCTCAGTATCTGGAGCCCGTACATCTCCGGGTCGTAGTCGCCCTGGACCGCGGCCAGTGTGAGGCCGTCACCGATCGGGTCGGCGGGCATTCCCGTCATCGTGTATACATCCCATATGTACCCCCAAGGCGCGGCACCGAAGTAGGTCATCATCCAACCGTCCCAGCCGTTCATGGCAGCGTCGGCTCCGCACCCCTCGCTGGAGAGGTACATCCTGCCGCCGTTTGCCAGGTACATTGATATCTCATTCTGCTCGTCGTTCGACAGCGTGTCCAGCGGAGCGCCGTCGATGAATCCGCCATTGCGGTTTCCCGTCGTCCAGACGACCGCGTCGAACAAGCCCATCGTTCCAGCGCGCAAGGCGCCGTCGACAGCCGTATCCCAGGTGTTGATGGTGTAGCTGTTGTCTATGAATGCCTGCCAGAACCATGGGTCGTTGCCTAAGCCGCCGTCGTTGACGAAGAGGAATTGGGCCAGGACCTCCGTCCTAACCGTGCACGTATCATCCACCGTCGGGTCGTTCTCCGACGTGGCCGTGATTGCGGCTTCATCCCAATCTCCGATGAGCGCTCCACCCGGCACGTCCACGACGACGTAGATATCCTGGTATCCAGCAGGTTCGATGAGCCCCGTTGAAGTTATCGGATTCATGCCCATATCGAAGAAGTTGGCAGCCCACATGTTGCCTCCGACAGCGAGCCCGTAGGAGTCGGAGTCCAGCCCCGTGTTTTCCACCCTTACCATGTGGGAGACTGTGTCGCCGGGGACGCCGAACATCTTTTGGGTCGGCGGGCTGATCGTCATGTCGAACGGCGTGTCGCCGAAGAAGACATCATCGATGTACCAGCCAGCGAGGTCGTCGTAGTAATCCGTCGAGGCGAAGTGGAATCTAGCTTTCACGACGCTACCCGTGTATGCGCTCAGGTCGAAGACCTGGTAGTCCCAGTCCGTGCCCGTGCCGGAGTACGAGTCCACCTGATAGCCCGCTGCCCAGCCCCCGGTGTATGGGTAGCCTGCCGTCGGGAATATCTGGTTCCATGGTCCGTTGTCCACGGACAGCTCGACGAACGCGCCGTCATCGGCGCCGACCTCGAACCAGTTGAAAAAGCTCAGGATGTTCTGCGCCATCCCGCCCATCTCGCCGGAGATTGTCACGTCATCCAGGGAGAGCTGCGCACCGTCGAATCCGACGTACTGGAAGCCGACTTGGACGTTCGACATGCCGTCGTACGCGGACAGGTCGATTGGTGTCCCGAACGACGTATCATACCAGACCCAGTCGTCGAAATACCCCAGTGAATTCTCGTTCCACACCAAGGAGGATGTAGCCCAGTCGTCCGTCGAAACATAGACGTTGCAATCGTAGTTGTCGTACGGGTCGACGCCCCAGTAGTAGCTCATCAGCCACCAGAAGGAGAGCTGGGTGTTCGTCACGCTGGTGAGGTCAATTGACGGTGTGATGAGCCACTCGTCCTGAATGTCCGAATAGGTGTCGTCGTAGAGGCATTCGGCGTTCCATGAGCCAGAGTGCGGACCGAAGTTGTTCAGGTACCACGTCTGGACCGTGTTGTATTGCATGTGCGTCCATCCAGCCGGTGGGAATCCGCTCTCGAAACCCTCGGTCAATATCTCGCTCCTGGGAGCGTTGAGATAGACGTAAGGTGTCTCGAGCGTCATGTCCGCGGTGTCATAGTAGGCATTGACCAGGTTCGTGCCCGCGCAGTTGGCTCCGTCATATGCGCCAGTCGGCCCGTATGCCGGAGCGCCGAACTCCCATTCCGTCGCGACTGTCGGGTGGTTTATCTCATCCATGCGCCACGGCCCGAAACCCGAATCGAATGGCTCGAAGTAGTTCGTCTGGAACGGAACCTGAGTCCTGGCGGACGAAACGTCGAGAACCGAGGTGTCGTTCTGGGATTCTGCGTTCACAGTAGCATCGTCATATTCGCCAGGCAACGCACCGCCCGGTATAGTCACCCGGAAGACGATGTCAACCGAGCTCATGCCCGGCAACGTCACCGCGGTTATCACCGTTGTGCCGGTGGATTCCATAACATCTGCGGCCCATGCGTTTCCGTTGATGACGAGGTTGTACGTGTCGTTCTCGTTACCGGTGTTGCTGACCGTGAAGGCGTAATCGACGTCATCGCCTGGTGAGCCATAATTCGACGAGTGGACTGGCATTGACGAAACGCTCAGGTACATGGGGCTCGCCGACCACTCGACCGCATCCAAGACGAGCTCCTCTGCACCGGTCGGCACGGAGTCGTACGGGCCGAGCGCGACTATCCGGCCCTGAGTGGGCACCTCACGCGCCGCGCCGTAGACCATCTCAGAGTCCCACTTTTGTGTAGTGAGGATGATGGCATCCCCGGGGAGCATCGATGCGTAGAACTGGGCGTCGCCCTGCATGGAACAGTAAACGTCGCCAACATCATAATTTTCCGTTATTTTGTGTGCTGTTTGCACCAACTGGTCGTCCAATTGCGTGCTGTAGTCCCAATAGACATTAATGCCGTTCGAGCCAGCGCTCGCCGGTATGAGGTAACCGGAGTACGCCGCGTAACAAGAGGCGCTGTCCAGAGCGATGATGCCCTTTCCGGGCTGGAACCAGTCGTCCACGGCCGCCAGATACATGTCAGGCACGGCGTTGTCCGGGAGGATGAAGACATCCAGGGGGAGGAGCGTGGCCGGGCTGAGGTCTGTTATTTGGTAGGTGAGGAAGCGGCTCTGTGCATCGTTGTCTAGGACCATTTGGTAATCGCCCCAAGTGTTTCCCATCCCCCCGTCCCAATATGATATATCAGATGCATCGCTATGGTCGAAGAGGCCGACCAAATAGCCAGCGAAGCAGGTCGTCAGCGCCGTCGCATTCCGAGAGACTGTGGAATTCCCCTGCGAGGCTACTGTTACTGTGGCCGTGTCAGTATCGCCATCAGACGCGCCTCCGGGCACATCCACGCGCAGGATGAATTGCGCAGTGGTTCCGGCTGCAACGGGTCCAAGCGTTGTGATTGGTGTCTCGGTCAAATCGAGTATCTGCGTCATCCACGAGGCGGTGCCTTCGCTCAGGTCGTATGTGTCTGCCTCCGTCCCGGTGTTGGTTATCGTGTAGGTGTAATCCACACTCGTGCCGGCGCCGGTGTTCTCCGCCGCGACCGTCGGGTCGAGAGTGAAGAAGTATTCGGGCGCGAGGATGTTGAGGTTGTCGATGTACCAGCCCGGGTATGCTTCTGACTCATCCCACGGCTCGGACCACATTCTGAAACCAAGTGTCACTACCGAGCCAGCGTATGGGGTCAGGTCCACTATGCAAGGAACCCATCCCTCATCTCCCGTGATACACGGGACGATGTCGGAATAGCCATGTGGGACGTCTCCAGTCATGTCGTTATAGCCTGTGACGGGAGATATCTGGCTCCATGTCGAGCCCCCATCGGTGCTTATCTCCAACCAGCAGCCGTCCTCGTAGTCCGAGCTGCTCCAAGTACCGTCGATATTATACCATTGCTGGAACGTTAGGATGGTCGTGCCCGTCGAAGGCAGTTCCATGTAGGGCGTCAACCCCATGACGTCTGTCCCCCAGACGTACGGCCCCGCGACGGTCGTGCCCATGCAGTTGCTGCCGGAGTAGGAGCTGCCCGGCCCGTCGGCATAGCCGGTCGGGTCGCCGCGCTCCCATTGCGTGCCCGGGTTGATGCCACTGTCGAATTGGTTGTAGCCCGGAACAACCGTCTCGAAGCTGTCGTAGAATGGAATTGGGTACGGGACACCGAGGAAGAACGGCGTCGTCCCGCTGGCCGTATCGTTCTGTGAATCGGAAACAACGTCGAATTCGTCTGAGTCTCCAGCTACTACCGTCCCAGGGACGCTGGAGCGCGCGGCGAACAAGGCTGTGCCGAACGATGGGACCGGTCCTATCTGGGTGAGGGGGTTCGTCATGGCATACACCCTGATGTTGTCGAGCTCGAAGAACCCTGGACCGCTGAATTCTTCAGGTATCCACCAATCGAACTCAATGTGAACCGTGTCTCCCGCGAAAGCACTCAGGTCCACAAGTCCTTGCAGGATTCCAGTATCTCCCATATACGTATTCGCCTGGGCAGTAAGTATGAGGTTGGTCTGCAAAGGCGCTCCGCCCCCGGCGGGCTCGACCAGCACGGAGAATGTCCTGTCTCGGATCGCTGGAATCATTGCCAGGTCCCATGCAGCTCGGTAGTCGAACGTAAGGAAGGGCGACTCCAGGGGAATGCTGTAATCCTGACCCGCGAGGATGTGACCTGGTCCGCCGCCGTCGAAGCCGGTCTGTAGCGAGTACGAACCGTCTGTCGGCGAGCTCAGGAAGAAACTGCCCCATGGATCGTTCCCAGCCCCGGATACCTGCAACGTCGAGAAAGGATCGTTTATGTCGGACGTTGTCCACCCTGTGAAATCCCCCGTCTCGAAGCTAGGGTTCCCCAGCTGCGCCAATGCAAATTCCGGGCCGTAGAATGAGACCGGCCACGCGTTGCCAGACGCTGAGAGGTCGTATGTGTCTTCGTTCACCCCCACGTTAGTAATCGCCATTGCGGCGTACGCATCAGTGGACCCGTAGACATAATCGTTGACCGCATCCGGGGTCAACCAGCAGTCGTACGCAGGCGGGTCGAGGAACACGACCGCGTTGTAGAAGAGCTGCCAGATGTCGCCACCGCTGGAGTAGGAAGGGCCAGGGTATGAATTAATGGCGACAACGTCCCCCTTCACTGCGGCCAGCGCCTCGCCGTCCGCCCACGAGGCTACGAGCTGCGCCCCAGTGTTGAGATAGGTGTAATCCCTAAAGTAATCGTAGAGCGAGCCTATGCCCCTCATGATGGGGTGGGTCTCATCGTATGTTCCCAGGGTGCTTGTCGAAAAATGGTTGTCGTAATCCTGCGAGTTCAGCGGTGCATATCCATCGGCGAGGAAGCGGCCACCGACAATGGTGTCGCCAGGATACCAGCAGAACGTCGCCATTATGATCTTTCCGCCCGCGTCTACATAGTCTGCAAGGACGTCGCCCATAGCGTTTGGATCACCCCAATAATAATCCGAGAAGCATATCACAACATCGTAGGGTGTCAAATCGCCGAGCAACGGCGTGGCCGACCGCGCATCGTACCAATCGACGCTGTTGATGTTCGGCCTCGCCAGCAATTCCATAGAGAGTGGCCCAACGCTATCTTCTGCGGAGACTATTAGAACGTCTGAAGGGGAACTCGTCACAGGACCTGGGTAGGATGCCAATATCGGGCTCGATTTAGTCTCCCTAAGTGCCGCGCGGCCCGATGCCGCTGGCTGCGATGAATCCCTGATGTTAGGGACATGTGGGGCTGCGATGATACCGGAGGAGGATGGCTCTTCGGTGCTAGAAACCGATAGGCTCGTTTGGTCGACCTGCGGTGGCGCGCCCTGAACCGGCAAGTAGAATGTCTCGCTGCTCGCGGCCGTCTGTCGCTTTCCTTCGACCGGCGATTTTTTAACGTCGAACATCGACTCGTGTCGCTCAGTCTGAGCGGTTAAATCTGGTGCCCATTGTACACGGTGCTCGGCCTGCTGATGTTCCGATACCGCTGGGCCTATAAACTCGGACGGAGACTGCCCCGCACCCGAGCCCTGGTCCGAATCTGCTGAAGCCGCGAGCGCCGGCATCGCCGGAACCAACGCGGTCACCAAAAAGGCCATGGCCAAAGCCAGCGCCCAGAACTTTCCCTTGCTTGCGCCCGATGCTGTGTTATCATCTGACATACGCTACCCCTCCAAACCGTCGCACACGCGTAGTGGGGGGTAGCGATTATACAGATAAATTAGTATTGTTTATTATATATGCATGATTGGCTTGAACCACTATATAGTGTGATTGTTTGGTCACATTAGATGTTATACGCCTTTCGCCTTCCTCTCTATCTCCGCGAGCCTCAAATCCTTCCTCTTGATTTTCCCGCTCTGCGTCTTCGGCAGCGAAGGGACGAACTCGATTTCGCGCGGGTACATGTATGGCGCGTGGTTCTTCTTGACGAAGGCCTGAATCTCCTTGGCCAGCACGTCGGACGGGGCGTTCCCCTCGCGCAGCACGATGAAGGTTTTGACTATCCCCCCGCGCATCTCGTCCGGGCTCTGGACGGCAGCGCACTCAAGCACCGCCGGGTGCTCGATGACGGCGCTCTCGACTTCGAACGGGGAGATGCGGTATCCCGATGCTTTGATGAGGTCGTCCCCGCGCCCCTGGAACCAGAAGTAGCCCTGGTCGTCCGTGAACAGGGTGTCGCCGCTGAGGAACCAGTCGCCGACGAAGCACTCCGCGGTCTTGTCGGGTTTTTTCCAGTACTCGGTGAATAAACCGGGGTCTTCCTTGCGAACAGCGAGATTGCCCGGCTGGTTGGGTCCCAGCACCTTGCCTTTCTCGTCGACAATGGAACAGATATGCCCGGGTTGCGGGCGTCCGCACGAGCCGGGTTTCAGGGGCATGCCATCGATGTT
>DAIRED010000080.1:0-8604 GCA_036795795.1 Thermoplasmatota archaeon
GTCCGCCCCGGTGCCGGTCCCACCGATGGCCACAATCGGCCCCCCCGAAAGCTCGCCAGCGTCGGCCGCCATCACCGAGATTTCGACGCAGACCTTGACGCCCTGGCCGAAGAGCCGCAGCGTTTCGGCGACTATCTGGGTCGGATAGATTCCCTGGAACTTCGTGGTGAAGGACCGCTCGACGCCGCTGAGGACGTGCGTGGCCGTCACAAGCGCTGCGCCGTGCTCGACCAGGCCGCCCGCGATGCTCTCCTTCATCTCCTGCTTCCATGGGTGCGCCATGCCGCAATGGTGGGTGACGACGACGACCTTGCATCCCTTGAACGATTTCATGGCCAGCACGGCGGTCTTGCCGCTCGCGCTCGCGACGACTATCTCCTTGATGCCAAGCTCTTTCGCGCGCTCCGCCGCCGCTTCGACCGTAGCCCCGCTGTTCTCCGGACCCGGTTTCTCCCAGACCTTCATCTCCTTCCCCCCTCAGATGTTTATCATCTTGTCCGTTTCCCAGGGCGTCACCTGGGAACGGTACTCGTCCCACTCCTTCGCCTTGACTGTGATGAAATGCTCGAAGAGGTGCTTGCCCAGCACTTCCTGCACGAGCTTGCTCCCCTGCATGCAGGCCAGCGCGTGCCCCAGGCTCTCGGGGAGGCTGTCGATGCCCATCTTCTCCCTCTCTTTAGGCGGGATGTGGAAGATGTCCTTCTCCACGGGCTCGGGCGGCGTCAGCTTCTTTTCCACGCCCTCGAGGCCGGAGGCTATCATGACTGCGAACTGCAGGTACGGGTTCCCCGCCGGGTCCGGGTTCCGCATCTCCATCCTCGTGCTGCGGCCGCGTCCTGCTGGCACGCGTACGAGGGAGCTGCGGTTCTTGTTGGCCCAGCAGATGTAGACCGGCGCCTCGTAGCCGGGCATGAGCCTCTTGTACGAGTTCACCCGCGATGCGAGGATGGCGCACGTTTCCTTGGCGTGCGAGAGGAGGCCGGCCATGTAACAGTAGGCCGAACCGCTGAGCTCGTACTTGCCGTCGGGGTTGTGGAAGAGGTTCTTACCCGACTGGTCCGCGAGAGATTGGTGGACGTGCATCCCGCTGCCGTTGCGGCCGGCGAACGGCTTTGGCATGAATGTGGCGTGGAGGCCGTGCGAGCGTGCTGCGGTCTTGATGGCATCCTTCAGCAGGAAGACCCTGTCGGCGCACTCCAGCGCGTCGCCGTAGCGCAGGTCTATCTCGTGCTGGCCGGACGAGACCTCGTGGTGGGTGGCTTCGACCTCGGCGCCCGATTCGATGAGGAAGTTGACGGTGTCCTTGCGCACGAGCTCGCCGCTGTCCGTGGCCATCATGTCGAAGTAGCCGCCCCTGTCGTTCGGGACGAGCTTCGGCGCACCATCCTCGGTCTCGAGGAGGAAGAACTCGTACTCCGGCCCGACGTTGCACGCGTACCCGAGGGACTTGGCCTTCTCCAATACCCGCTCCAGCGCCCAGCGGGGGTCGCCCTCGAATCGCTTGCCGGTCGTGTCGTGGATGTCGCAGATGAACCGTCCAGTCTTTCGCAAGCCGTTCTCCCACGGCAGGACGACGAAGGTGGAGAGGTCGGGTATCGCGCGCCTGTCGCTTTCGTCTATCGTGGCGTAACCGACGACCGAGGAGCCGTCGAAGGCGACGCCTTCGTCGATTACGCTCTCCAGCCGCTTGGCGGGCACCGACACCATCTTCGGTATCCCGAGGATGTCCATGAATGCGAACTGGATGAACTTTACGTTCTCCCTCTTGGCCTTCGAGAGGACCTCGTCCCGTGCCTCGCTCCCTCCCTTGACGCGTTCTGCGCACATGTTGGGGGCGCATGCCTTGGTTAGCTAAAAGGATTTCCTACGCACCGCCCGACGACGGACGCCCACCCTTCGGATAAGCTTCATTCGTCCTCAATCTTTTTGTCTGGCAACCCTCGCGCCCGCCCCATCAGTCCACTTGCCGCTGACGGCGCATGCACCTACATTCAACTTAGATCGAAGAATAGTAAGTGTGAGGGTGGTGTGGGAAGAAGAGTATAAAATCAAGGCTCTTTTTTGAGCCGTTAAGAAACCCCTCACACTGGATGGAGGAAGCGCGTCAAACCAAATAAGGGTTTCGGAACGGCTATCACGCGTGCAAATGGGCGCAATCCGCATCTGAGAGGGCACTTTCACCCACCCCCCGGCAAGCCTTATAATGCCCAGATTCGATATGCCTTTCGCTCAGGGTGGGAGCATGTCGAAGGGCGCAAACATCGGGGTGAGGTAAAATTCATCTGTCCGTCAGGGTAAAAAGAAACATCGGGAAAGATGCGCAATACGATCACAATTTTCATCTCGGGAGCGCGGTTTATACACTCTTGAAGAACAACGCCGACGGGGCTGCGGAGGCGCTGCATGATTCTCCGTACCGTTCGGAATACGTATTGTCGGAAATCCACAGGGTCAGCGGGAAACCTGCCGAAGCGTGGTTCCGGGTGGGGAGCGCGAACGAGACGGTCATCCGCGTCCTCTCGAAAGCCCTCGTTCCCAGCTTGAAACTACATGTGGGTGGAACGGAATATGTAATTACGGGGCTTCAAATCGAAGAGCCTGTCGTCCGTCCCGGCGAGTTCGTCACCATCAGCCCGATACTCCTGAGGGACAAGGAGACCGGCAGGAGCATAGTCCACGACACCCCCGGCTACAAGGACATTCTACAACTGGCCATGAATACGCAAATAAAGAATTACATGAAGCAGGAGGGCACCGTCAAGGTCGTGCACTTCGAACATCAGGCGGTCAGGAAAAGGACGATAAAGGAACGAACTGTACTGGCGCAGAAGGGCCGGATGATACTGGACGGCCCGGAAGAGCAACTGCGGTTCCTGGTGAACCACGGGGTGGGGTTGAGCCCGGCGCTGGCGTTCGGGATGGTGGTTAGAGTTAAAGATGGGCAGGCTCTTTTTCATCATATAAAAGATGATGCTGGCACTTTTAACGAGAATGTTGGAGGACATAAATGAAGTTAAAAACACGGAAGACTCCATTTTCTTCTGAGGTAGGAGAACAAGCATATCTCAAGTTTCTAAATGATGGCCCACTTGCTCGAATATTTTCCAATGACCGCATGCGCCTAGCCCCAGCTAAAGGCTTAAAAAAATATAGAGAGAATACACAGGATTATCCAAATCTGTATGACCAAACCTATTTCGCTCATGCATTAAACGTATCCACTACTGCAGCAATTATTTTTGAAACTGTGTGCTCTAAGTCCCCAGATAACTCTTTGACAGAGCAGGATATGCGGATGGTCCTTGCTGCTGGAGCATTGCACGATTTTAATAAGCTGCCTCAGTCTAATAATATAACACTTGAACGCGGATTGATTGACTGTCGTGATGAAGCTATCCGCATTATTTCTGAATATATCGACGAACCCGATTTTGATTCAGTCCTTCATTTAGCTCTAGATACTGAATCAACTACGAGCAAGGATTCTTCGTCATATACTCTAAGCATATCGCCCAGGAAAGCCTCAACAGCAGCGCTATCCCTTCAGTTAGCAGACCAACTGGTGGGCTCTAACATCAATCCCGCCTCTCCTGAAACGTATCTTGAAGTTCTAAGGCGGTTTCAGGGCAAGCACTCCGATTTCAAGGAATCTTTCGTCGTTCGTGTGCAGATATTCGCACTTGTGCCACAACCTCTGCTGGCCAGGAAAGCCAGAAATGTATTCATAAACTGGATACGCGATAATGGTACTCTTCTCCATGAGAGTGAAGGTTATGTGACATGGATGGGCCCTACGCCAAGCGATAATGACCTCGAAGAAATGGATGCTAAACTTCTCACCAATATTCAGCCATCTTCAAAAGAAGCATTTGATAAAGCGGGATATTCACACAACAAATTTGGAACTGCATGGACCCAATTTATCGAGCCTACACCCGACGCTGTCAATCAATGGATTGAGCATTTCGGAGGTCATCTGGTATTTTGGGAACAAAAAAACGATACATGGGGTATTGATCATTTTAATTATTTGAGCGAGGATTTTCCAGGAATTTTTGTATATGATAAACCATCTACACAGAATCCCAATGGCAGAGTCCGCCTCGAGTTGCCAAATCCGGATGAATATGCCGGACAGGAACATCAAAATAGATATTGCACTGCCAAGCTAATAATCGCTCATTGCGTATTACAAAAAATACTCAATAAAAGCAAGGGAAGTCAAAAAGGGCTACCGTCAGGAAATTATGCGCCATACAAAACAGACAAGCTCCACGGCACCATGGGTGTTACTGTATCTGGCATACTTAATGCTCGTGCAGAACGCGACAGGATTCAAGAATCCTATAAAAATGTGCTTGATAAAATAAGTCATATCTTGCAGGAAACATCTTCAAATAGGCAGAATCCCGTCCAAGGATATTTAAGAACCGCTCTTGGATTGAACAAGCAAATACCGATGAGTGGCCAGACCGGAGACGCATGCATTTATTGTGGAAAAAGCTCTCAAATTTCCATAAAAAGCGAAAACGTGTTCGGAATAAAACCCACGGCATGGGCACCAAGAAAGAAGGGTATTCAGAGAGAAAACCAAGGAATCATTTGCGACTTATGTGTGGTTGAAAACCAATTACGAAACTCTGCAGCAAATGAATCTAAGGCCATCATGGGCAAAGATGATTTTCTGTCTGTTCATGTTCATGCGGCAGACCTGGTATGTGATGTTTTTTGGGCTGGATTGAAACCATTATTGCAGTCCGAGAGAGCCGATGCCCAAAAGCAGACACTCGTACTCTTCCCCAAAGCCGTTCGCAATGAGTCATCAAAGGGCCAGGTCGTCCCAATCCGCAGCCATTATTCTCTTCCAATTCCAAAACCTGCTGCCTCAATGACTACAGGAGAAACACTAGCATACTTGTTCAGGCTTCGCGACGCTCTCGCGTTCATTTATCAGACGGGATTCAAGTTACATGTGAGCCCTCTTGCTCTAATTCCGGTTCAACAGAAAGCACAGTTCAAATGGGATAACTCCCCCGCCTGGATGAACGCACTCGGGCTCGATGAAATACATGTAGACGAACTACTGCCTACATACGACGGGGATTGCAAAATCCCAAGTGCGCCTGAAACGCTAGACGCCCTGATAAAGGCCGGTAATATGCTTGGCGGATCCCAGGGGCACCGCGTTTTCATTTCCCAACTCATTCGAAACCCGTTGAGCTTATACGAGGCAGCAGGTGATAGAATCAAATCAGAAAGAGACGGCTCGGACTACATTAATATCTTGGAGGGTAGGTATATGAATAAAGATGAAACCAACAGTATTGAAAAGGTAGCGTTCGCCTATATCCGCTTCAACGCAAGAGGCGAGTGGTCGAACAACACTTGGACTTGGGCAACTAGGCAATATTTAGAACTTCGTGACCGCTATCATGATGAGCCGGAGTGGATGTCTCTACTCAAGGGAGACCTCATTGCCTCGGCCCAGCGTAAAAATAAAGGGGCCAAAGTCCAGAACATCGAAGAATTCGTAGAGTCAATGGAGACTTATCTGGCTCAATACCTCGGTGGAAATTCCCCGATAGGTTCTGACCAGAGGGTTCTCATCAACGCCATCGCATACAAGTGCAAGCAGAATTATCGCAAAGTATTTCCAAAGGAGGTAAGCGAATGATAATAGAAAAAATAGAAAATCTGGTACCAAAAACGAATTTTATAACAGAAAGCATCAAGGTGAATGACGAAGACCGACCGCCTCTCGCACAGCGCGACACGCGCCGGATTATCATTTACCTGAAAAGAACTACGATCGGTCCCTTTATAAATCGTCAGGATAACGAAGGGGATACAATCCGAGCTCGCGTTGCGAATGTAGACCACATACGAGTTCCCGCACGAAAATGGAAGAGCATTGAAAAGGTCAGAGCCATGCAAATCTGCAGAGAATCTGGAACCATATCCTCTAACTACCTGTACAATGAAGTTGTTGACACGGATCTGCTCGCAAACCCAATGAGCGTCATTTTTGGTGACAGTTCCTCCGCGTCAGGAGATGCCGCAGGAATTCCAAGTCTGGCAATATATGAGCAGGGCCTGAGTATTCAATCGGTTAGCAAAGCAACTGAGCGAATAACTCACAATGCACTGAGTGAAGCCGGCACTATGATGAACATTGGCGAGAAGAAGGGCCAGTTCCGCCAAAGTTTATTTGATACGTTATATATCCGCGAGGGAACGGTATTTCTTCAAAGCATCACATTGGAAGCACCGACCGTGGAGTCTCTAGCGTTCATCCTCATGAGCCTCGATGCAACGCGTTATGGTGCAGGAAAACAAGTGCTCGGTAACAACATGCGGAATGAGGTCATAGGTATTCTCGCCACAAGAAACGAACCCCCAGTGACCCCCTACACAGTACTGACAGAACTCGGAAAAGACGAAGATGTCGAAAAAGCAATCAGCATATACCTGAACCAAGTCAAAGCATGGAACGGTCATTTCGTGGAAGGCTCAAAGGTAGAGAATCTCAGGGCAGAACTTCGCCAAGATGATAAGAGTAAAGACGAAATCATGAAGAAACTTGATGCTGAAGCCAAAGCCTATCATGCGTTCGTCTATGGCTCAAAGGAAAAGAAGAGGCGCGGCCGCAGTAAGAAAGGCGGGGAACCTGACGGTGGGGAAGAAGCTTGAGCATTGTTGTTCATAGTTATGAAGCCCGGTTGCTCGGGCCATTGACTTATCATAGCGTGCCAGATGCAGGCGCTGCTGGAGCAACTGTCACAGCGCCATTCCTCGGAGATACCGCATTAACCTATGCGATGCATTATGCGCTACTCGGCCACCCAATTCCCAACCGATTCGGGTACAAGAATAATGGCCAGGACTACAAGGACGACTATCGCTACTTTAAATCGATATGCAGCGTTGGAACACCCCGCAGCATTGTGGAATATCTCCCAACGGAATATGTCGCATCGAGCTTCATGTCTGAGGGATATGAGCAGAAAAGGATATCCAGCATGGACTCGAAGCACAGGACATCTAAGGTGGGTAATACCGCTTGGAGGCCATGGCGGCAGATCCAAAGCTTAGCGCCAAGTAGGGGGGACATCAACGTGTTCACGTTCATCGCTGTATCCTCAGAGCACCTCCCGGAACATTTCACGGTTCGTATTGGCCTTGGTAGAAGCTGCTTGCTCGACATAAAAGAAATCGAGAAGCTCGAAACGTTCGCCGTCAACCGCCAAACAATCGAAACAGCCCTTGCTCGAACCATGAATGATGTACCATACACCTCTATATCTGCACCAATTGCTCAATTTCAAATATATCACGGTGTACCAATCACATACGCAGAGAATCTTCTTACCCCGGTGAGCGATTGAACGTCACAGTACTTCCGGCCCTATATCTTCCGTATAAACAGGCAACCATACATACCTTCGAGCTGGATATAATAGATTTTGTGAACCAAGCGGGGAAAGGAGACATACTGATTCTTCATGCCCCGACGGGCGCGGGAAAAACTCATGCCGTTCTGAAATTGACCAGAAACGTCGAGGGTGTATTGCTCTGTGTGCCAACAAATGCACTAGCGGCTGAAGTTGAGAACACATACAAAGAGGAATTTTCGCCAAACGTTTGCCGTTGGAATGCTGAATCACTCCTTGAAAGAGGTGCTGCACCAGGAATCCCAAGGCATGAGAAGATGATAGACGATGCCCGCAATAAATCATTAATTGTGTCAAATCCAGACATACTCCATCTATTCACGCAACATGAATATGTGCCAAGGAATGCCCGCCTGAGGATGAGCGGCTTTGGCATGAGAAACCTGGATCTGGTGGTATTTGATGAATATCACGCATATGATGAGAGGATACTGGCATCAATTCTATTGTACATCACGAAGACCAAGAGCGTAAAGGACAACAGGCAGAAATTCATATTCATGTCCGCGACCCCAGACAGTAGCCTGACGAAAGCACTCGATGCCATTGGACTCAGTTACCGCACTGGTTCTGAAGAACTCACAACAACCGAGCCGCTCGACCAAAGCATAGGCCGGATGATTAAAGGAGAAATCAATGTGGAGGTATCCAGTGAATCTATTTTAACATCTATTCCGACATCCTCCTTGTCAGACAGAACCCTATTTATTTTCTCTAAGTTCATAGATCAACAGAATGCTGTACGAATTCTACTTCGTAGCGGATTGGTCGAGAAAGATTCTCTCGAAGGCTTCGTACAGATCACGGGAAGAAAAACCAAGTCTGAATTGGGCCAGGACTCTTGGAATCATGCAAATATTCTGCTTGCGACAAGTAAGGTAGACGTTGGCCTGAACATTACTAACCTTGACAGGATAGTAATGGAGCCAGGGTGGACCGAACAGCAGTTCTGGCAAAGGTTCGGCCGGGCCGCGCGAGGGAAGAATGCAGCGGTCAAGCTTCATTTCCCGGACTATCCCGATAAATTGTTGACACCTTTGCGTGCCTCTAGGTCATATGCAGAAATGGCAAAGTCCATTCAAACCCTTCTGCGAGTAGATGGGCATCATGTGGACTCAATCCTGCGTTATTTTGGCGCGTATGCTGCATGCTA
>DAIRED010000081.1:0-8584 GCA_036795795.1 Thermoplasmatota archaeon
CGCCGACCCGCACACGAAGGTCATCCTCCTCTATCTGGAGGGAACCAAGCGCGGGCGCGAGCTGATGGATGTCGCCAAGAAGGTCGTCCGGCGAAAGCCGATAGTCTGCATCAAGTCCGGAAGCTCCCAGAAGGGCGCGAGGGCGGCAGCTTCGCACACGGGGTCGCTCGCGGGCAGCGACGCGATATTCGATGCCGCGTTCAAGCAGTGCGGGATTCTCAGGGCCTCGGACCTGGAGGAGTCGTTCAACTGGATACGCGTGCTGGCGACGCAGCCATTGCCTCAGGGCGAGCGCACGCTCATCATCACCAACGCGGGCGGGATGGGGGTCCTGGCGACCGATGCCTGCGAGAAGAACGACGTGACTTTGCTGGACGACCAGCCTTACCTGGACAAGATGTTCCTGGGCCAGATACTCCCGTTCGGCAGCACGAAGAACCCCGTGGACATGACTGGCCAGGCGCGCGACGCCGACTACGAGCGGGTCATGCGCATCGGCCTCTCGGACAAGAAGGTCGTCCACTCGGTCCTCAGCCTGTATTGCGAGACGGTCGACGCCGACTCGCCGAAGCTGGCAAGGACCATGGACAAGGTGCTGCGCGAGACGAACGCCGGCAAGCCGTGCCTCTTCTCGATGATTGGCGGTGGTCCAGTCAAAGGCGCCTTGGATTTCCTCAACGACTCCGGGCACCCAGCATACTCAAATCCCGTGGATGCCGTCTCCGCACTCGGTGCGCTCTACCGCCGCTGGCGATTCCTCAACAAGTCCGATGAGAAGCTCCCAGATTTCGACTGCGACTTGCCGGGGGCTCGCAAGATAATCAAGGCGGCGCGCTCGGAAGGACGCGCCCAGCTCACGGCGCAGGAGGTCTCCGAGATAATCGCGATGCTCGGCCTGCGCCAGCCGCGCCAGAAGGTCTGCCGCACGGTCGCGGAGTGCGTCGAGGCTGCGGAAGGGATGGGATATCCCGTCGTTCTCAAGGTCGTTTCCAAGGACATAATCCATAAGACGGAGGCGGGCGGCGTCAAGTTAGACATAGACGACGCGCTCGAGGTCGCAACCGCGTACGAGGCGATAATGACCTCGTGCAAGCAGAGGTACCCCGAGGCGCTCATCCAGGGAATCCTCGTCAGCGAGCAGGTGACTGGTGGGGTTGAAACGATTGTCGGCGGTTCAACCGACCCGTCGTTCGGGCACGTCGTTATGTTCGGGATGGGCGGAATCTACGTAGAGGTCCTGAAGGACGTCTCGTTCCGCGTAGCCCCCGTGACGGAGAACGAGGCGCGGGCGATGGTGCGCGGCATCCGCAGCTCGCCGATATTCTACGGCGCGAGGGGCGAGCCGCCGAAGGACGTCGAGTCGGCTTCCGCCGCAATCCACAAGGTCGGGAGGCTGATGGACTGCCTGCCCGACGTGCTGGAGATGGACCTCAATCCCCTGATTGTCCTGGACGCGGGGAAGGGGTGCGTCGTGCTTGATGCGAGGATAACTTTGAAAAACGAGGGGGGGGGAAGAGCAATGAGCAAGACCTTGGTAGTGACGTCGACGAGGACGTCTGCCGGAAAGACGACTGTCGCCCTGGGAGCCGCGCTCTCGGTTCAGGCCACGAAAATCGGCTACCTGAAGCCTTTCGGCGACAGGCTGGTTTATAAGAAAAAGCATCTGCTGGATTCCGACGCCGTCCTGTTCAGGAGCGTGCTGGGTGCCCCTGGAGAGCCCGAGGGGCACTGCCTCGGATTCGACTACGAGCTGCTGTGGAAGCAGAGCAAGGTCACCGACCTGGGCAAGGAGCTCAAGCGCCACCTCAAGGCAGTGTCGTCGGGCCGTGACATGTCAATCGTCGAGAGCGCGTTCAACTTCTCCTACGGCCGCTGGGCGCGTCTTGACGCAATCTCGCTGGCGAAGACGCTCGACGCGGACGTGCTGCTGGTCGCCGACGGCGACCCGGGCATAGTCTACGACAAGTGCGCGGTCTTCCACGACTGCGCCCACGATGCGGGCCTTCATCTCAACGGCGTAGTGATAAACAAGATTGCCCCCGCTTGGAGCGAGAAGATGAAGTGGGCCGCCGACGCTTTGAAGGACGAGTTCGGGATGGACGTCCTCGGGATGGTTCCGGAGCTGCCCGAGATAGGGCGCCTGACGATGGAGACGGTCGCCGAGAAGCTTTCCGCGAAGCTGCTGGCCGGCACCCGTGGCATGCACAACGTCGTGCAGCGCGTCAAGGTCGGAGCCATGAGCGCCGAGTCGGCGATAGCCCAGCGCGCGTTCCACGAGCCCGGGAAGCTCATAATCACGGGCGGCGACCGGGTGGACTTCGTGCTGCTGGCGCTGGAAAGCAACACCGCGGGGCTCCTGCTGACCGGCGGCGTCGTGCCGCACTCGAACATCCTGGCAAAGGCGGAAGAGGTCGGAATTCCTATCCTGTCGGTTTCGACGGACACCTACGCCACGGCAAAGCAGGTCGAGCGCATCGTTCCAGAGGTGCGCCCGGACGAGGAAGACAAGATTGCCGAGATACATAGGGGAATCGCGAAGAACGTAGACGTGGCGAAGGCGCTGGGGCTCTAGACATGTGTCGCCTCTTCGCAGGACTGTCGGCGAAGGCCGAGGATTTCTCCGACCACCTGGTGGACGACAGGTGCTCCCTGCTGGTCCAAGCGAACGCCCGAAAGGACAAACCGCAGGCCGACGGCTGGGGGCTCGCCTCCATTTCGAACCACTCGATGGTTTTCCGAAGCGTTGGCTGGGCGACCGATGAGGCAGCGGCGTTTTCTACCATCGCCCGCGAACTCGATTCCCCCGTCGCCATGGGCCACCTGCGCAGGGCGAGCAACCCGCTGAAGCTCCCGAGGAGCCGGATAATCGCCCCGGAGAACATCCAGCCGTTCGTCCACGACGGAATCGTCTTCGCGCACAACGGCCAGGTGAACGACCCGCTGGCGGCCAAGAAGGCGCTCGGCGCCTGGAAGGTCAAAGTCCAGGGCGATAACGACAGCGAGGTCTATTTCTGGCACTTCTTCCGCGCTCTCGAGGAGACCGGAGAGGTCGGCGCGGCGCTCCTGCTCACCGAGGAGCGCCTTGTGGAGGCGAACACGAAGCGGAGCGGGGCGTTCACCAGTTTGAACGTGGTCATCGCGCGCGGGAACGAGATATTCGGCTGGTGCCGGTTCGTGAAACAGCCGAAGACGGTCCCGACGTCTCTCTGCGGCGGCAAGCAGGGCTACTACACGATGTGCTACCTGCCGGGAAAATCGCGGTTCGCCATCATGTCGGAGCCGAGCCGGAAAGACGGCTGGGTGCCGATGGAAAATGGGGAGCTGGTGAGGGCGAAGCTGAAGGGCCAGAAGATAGAGTGGAAGACGGAGAACCTGCTCTAACCCATGTAGTATCCCAGGCTATAGATAAACAAATCTATCGCAAGTATTAACATCACCACCCCCAACACGAAAAGAGCGAGCGTGTTCCTCTTCATTACCATATATGTAGTGACTGCAGCAATGGCCATTATAAATGATACCAGTACAAATAATCCAAAGAATGTCGAAGTTGAGATTAACACAGGCAGCGCAATTATGAGAATTATTATTAGCCTGACCAATTCTCTTTTCGTTAGCTTGCTTTCAACAGTTTTCGAATAGCCATACAACATGAAGCACACGAGTGAGGCAAGCCCAAATATTATTGCGCAGGTCCTCTGCGGGAACACTCTCTCCCATGTCGCATCGGAAACATATGGGTTAATCAACAGCGTTGTTTCTGCGCCATCGAAAAGGCGTATCGTTCCAGCTTCAGTCCAGCCTACATTTTTTACACGTATCGTATCATTAGTTTGATAGACGTTAGAGTTGAGCCAAAGGTAGTCTCCTTTTCTCATGGTGTTCCAATGGCCGTAAACCTCGACGTACTTGGCCTGGTCTGAGTAGTTGCCATCCTCAAATGCGAGATAATACAGGGTCGTTCTGTTGTTGTCTTTCAGAGTGACTTCGATGTTGAATAGATAATACGTTTTTTCTTTGTCGATGTCCAGAATCTCTACGTGCCAACCATCTGCCATGCGGGAGATTCCGATTTTGACTGGGTCGCCTGGGGGGTATTGGCTGGCTTGGGCAACAATCGACATCGCGCAAGATATCTGGGCGAGCGCGATGAGCATCGTCAAGCAAAAACCTAGCAACCTCCCGTTTTTCATGATTGATGTCATTTGCTTAATAATACTAAAAGAAGTTTGTCACATGTGATAAAATATTGGGCGGATTATCGTCTCTTGTTCATCCTTCTGCCCTTCTGCCAGTCGGGGTGACCTTCCGTCTTGCTGGCCGGGTGGTAGTCGTCGCGCCTGGGCTGGCCGCGCCACGGCTGGCCGCTCGGCCCGTCGCGCGGGCCGTCCCCGCCCTCTCGCCTTTCTGGCGTGCGCCTGTCGCCGCCTTCCTGGCGCCGCTCGTTCGGGCGTCCGCCGCCTCCGGGCCTGTATCCGCCCCCGCGGTCGTCGGTCCTTACGCCGGGCCTTCCGCGGTATCCACCTTGGCCACTGCCGCCGTATCCGCCCTGGCTCCGACCCCCGTAGCCGCTGCGCTGCGGAAGGCCGCCGTGCCGGTCGTCCGTGCGCCCACGGTACCCTTCCTGGCGAGGACGGAATCCTCCGTCCCGGCGGTCGCGGTAGTCCCTGCGTTCTCCACCGCGCGGGCCGCCCCTGCGGTCGTCGTATGGCCTTGGAGATGAATTCTCGCCGCTCTTCACAATCCTCATCCTCTTGGGCGGCTGCGGGAACTGCTTGCCGACTGCGGTGGCGCGCGCTTCGACTATGGCTGCTAAATCCTTGCCCAGCTCAGGGTCTGCCCCGTCCGCTTTACCTCGGAAGAAATCGACCTTCGCAGCTATTGCGACCTTGCCCGCCATCGCGCGGGCGACCTTCCCGCGCTGCCAGTAGGGCGCGCGGTGGACCAGAGGGTGCTGGAACAGGACGCCGTGCTTCGGGGGTCGCGAGCCAGTCTTGATGTGCTTGAAGAACGCCTTCTCAGCGCCGAGGACCTGGACCGTGCTCGACGGCATCTTGGCGAGCTTCTCCATCCCGCCCGCGAGTGCGATGAGCCTGGCTGCCAGGAGCTCCCCGACGACCGCCGAAATGTTGGGTGCGAGCTGCTTCGACCTGCTGCGGATGTACTCCTCGGTGGACTTGCGGGCCTCGACCGTCCCGCGTGCCGCCATTGCCAATTCTTTTATCGCAGCCAGGTCAACGTCAGCAGCCTCTGCCCCGAGGCTCTCCCCTTCGAGTCCCAGCGCGGCTGCCAATCGGTCCCGGCCAGGACCTTCGCACAGCATCGAGATGTAACGCTCGTCACCGACCAGCCCGGAGAACTCCGGGAAGTGCGCGCCGTGCCATTCGCGCAGGCGCTCCATCTGGTAGTTGAGCTGCCTCGCCAGTTCGTCCAAGGCGTCGATGGCATGGATGAGGTGGACGTCCGGCCCGATTGCGGCGCGCGCACGCTCCTTCGCGACGATGAGCATCGCGTCGTGCAGCAGCATCCCCTCGAAACCGTGCTGCTCGGGGGCGACGAACGGCACTGGCTGGCGTATGTACGCTCCTAGTTTAGCGAGGCGTTTCTCCGAGACCTCGACGTTCTCCTTGCCCTGGGCGAGGGCGCGCTCCTCTGGGATGACTTCGAAAGCCTGCACCGCCGCGAGGCGACGGGCAATCTCGACCGCGTCCTTGGGGAAGAGCAGGGCTTCGACGACCTGGCCGTTCTCGCTCAGGAACGAACCGAACCAATTGGTGAATAGAAGCATGCCCACCATTAAGCGTGAGATAGATTAAATGGTTGCGACGCCTATCTCCATCGCTCGAGGTGAGCAATGGAGCAGAAAGCTTGGGGGATGTTCGGCCGCAGCTCCGAGACGGCGCGACTGAGCAGCCTACTGACCGGCGCGGAAGGGGGCAGGGGCCGCACCGTCGCGATAACTGGAGAACCTGGCGTGGGCAAGTCGCGCCTCGTTGCGGAGCTCTCTGCGCAGGCAAGCTCCCGCAGGTTCAGCGTTGTCACCGGAGCATTTTCAAAGGAGTCGGCCAAACCATACGAGGCGTTCTGCCGGGCGCTAGGGGACGACTTGGTCGGTGGCGAGGAGCACGTCGTGTTCGCGCAGATGCTGGTCATCGATGCGAGCGGGCTGCTGGTTGCCAAGGCCGCACCCCAGGGCGCCGACGACGTCGATTCGGATATCTTCGCCGGCATGCTCACTGCGGTCCAGAACTTCGTCAAGGACTCCTTCGGGGGCGGCGAGGGTTCGCTGGGCCGGCTCGAGTACGGCGAGATGAAGATAGTGATGGAGGCGATGGGGCCGGCGATACTCGTCGCGTTCTTCAAGGGGACCGAGCACCCGGACATGGCGCCGATGGTCCGTTCCGGCGCGCGCAGGCTCGCGGAGCAACACGGAGCCTTGCTGGCAAGCTGGGGCGGAAGGACGGACGCCGTCGCCCCGCTACAGCGCGAGATAGAAAAGCTCGCCTCTTCGAAGTTCCTCGTCAGGCGCGATTTCTCCGGCGTCAAACTGGAGCGCGAACGCGTGAGAATCGCTGACCTCATCCTCAACAGGCTTCTCTCTACGGGCGGGCACGAGCCGACGATGCTCGTGCTCGAGGATGTCCATTGGGCGGACGAGGGTTCGTTGCACGCTCTCGAGTACGTTGCCAGGAATGCCGTCTCGGGGCGGCTATTGGTTTTGGCCACCTCTCGATCGGGCGAGAATGGGGCGGTCGACAGATTCCTCGAAAAAGCTGCCGCGGAGGGGGTTCTCGAGATTGTTCAGCTATCGGGCATCACCGCCGAGGCGGTCTCGTCGTTGCTGGCGAAGGAACTGTCCCCGAACGATTTCCCCGAAGGCTTCGCTGCCAGAATCGCAGGCGAGTGCCGCGGGAACCCCTTCTTCTTCACGGAGGTGCTGAGGCAGATGCTCGCGGACGGGTCGATAGTCCAGAAGGATGGCAAATTCTCGCTCGTTGCCTCCGACACGCCCCTGCCGAAATCCGTCGACGAGCTCGTCCAGCGGCGGCTGGACTCCCTCGAACCGGACGCCATCGCGCTTGCCGAGTACGCCTCCTGCGTCGGGCGGGAGTTCCCCGTCGCAGCAGCAATCTCGATGCGCTCGCTGAAGGACCCCCTGCTGTCCCTGGAGAAGCTTCGCTCCAGCGGCATCATCAACGTTTCCGAATCCGGCGAGGGGGAGTTCGCCCACGCGTTCTACCGCGACGCGCTGTACGGCAACATCGTCCCGCGCTGGAGGAACGTCTACCACAAGGGCCTGGGAGAGCACTACGAGAAGGCGTACGACGGCCGCCTGGACGAGGCAGCGTACGAGCTGGCGAGGCACTTCTCGATGACCGCCGAGAAACCAAAAGCCGTGAAGTACAACGTGATGGCCGGCGAGAAGGCGGAGGCGGCGTACGCGGCGGAGAGGGCTCTGGAGTACTACCGCGGGGCGATACAGATATTGAAAAGCGGCCCAGCCGCGACCGACGCAGTTACTCAGCTCGTTGTCCTTGGCCAGCGCGTTGGAGAATTGCTGGCGCTCACGGGCGACTACGGCGGCGCCCTTTCGCAATACGGCGACATTCTCGCAACTGCAGAGGAGCCAGAGGCTAGGGCGCGAATAATGCGTTCCATCAGCGACATCAAAGCCAACAGGGGCGACTACGAGGCCGCGCTTCGGGACCTGGAATCGGCAAAGAAAGAGCTTGCAAACCCGCAAGCCGCAGATATGGGGCGCATCCTGAACGCCACGGCCTACGTCGAGAGGGAGATGGGGCATTTCGACAAGAGCCTAGAATGCGACATGGAGGCGCTCGAATTGTTCCAAAGGCTGGGCGGGCTCGAGAAGGATGTCTCCTCGGTCCTGAACTCGATCGGGAGCGGATACTGGCGAAAAGGAGATTTCGACAAAGCCCTGGAGTATTACGCGAAGGCGCTCGCGATAAACGAGAGGCTGGGATTGGAGCGCAAGATGGCCGCCCAGTATACGAACATGGGGAACATCTACGGCGACCGGGGCGATTACGTCAAGTGCATCGAGAGCTACAACAAGGCGCTGAAGTTTTTCCAGAACACCGCGGACGTTCGGGCGATGGCAATCATATCCAACAACCTCGGGATATGCTATGCCGACACCGGGGAGATGGAAAAGGCGCAGGAGTTCTACAACCGCAGCATCGCGATATACAAGCGCCTCGGCGACGTCAGGATGCTCTCCTCCACATATGCGAACCTCGGCATCGTATTCTATTACATGGGCGAAGTGGACCGGGCAATCGAGCACCTGTTGGAGGCCATCGATGTGGCGGAGTCTAGGGGCGGCGAGGCCGTGTACATCGCCGCGCACCTGACAAACCTGGGCGTCGTGCTTCTCGAGAGAGGTGAGAGCGAGAGGGCTCGGCAATATCAGGAGCGCGCTAGGAAGATGGCATCCGAGACCGGCAATAAAAACATCCTCGTCGCAGCATTCTCGGGGCTGGCGTCGATAGAGCTCGTGGAGGGCAATTTGGACGCCGCGCGCGCCATGGCTGGCAAGACGCTGGAACTGTCGAGGGAACTG
>DAIRED010000082.1:0-8527 GCA_036795795.1 Thermoplasmatota archaeon
CGCCGTCGCCGTCGTCGTCGGGATCGGCGTTGTTGCCGATGCCGTCGCTGTCGGTATCGACGGATTCGTCGGGGTTGGATGGAAATTCGTCGTTATTGTCTCCGATGCCATCGCTGTCCGTGTCGGTGGACTCGCTGGAGTCGTTCGGGAAGGCGTCGCCATTGTCACCGACCCCGTCGCCATCAGTGTCTTCAGATTCGTCGGGGTTATCCGGGAAGGCATCCTCTGTATCCAGAGCGCCGTCTCCGTCCGAATCCTGTGGCAGCATCGGGAAGACCGATACGACTACCGTGTCCGTATCCTCATTCCCAGCGGCGTCCCTAACTGTAAGAATAATAGTGTAGTTACCTGGAATCGTGAAATTGTACGATGGCTCGACACCGTAGAGAGTTGCGTTTCCGGAACCTGAGCTGACCTTCCACGTGTAGTTGACGGCTCCGACGTTGTCCGATGATCCTGAGCCGTCGAGCGTTACGACGGTGCCTTCACCAACGGATAGGTCGGTGCCAGCGTTCGCAACAGGTGGATCGTTGTCGGATATTATGACATCCTTAACGGCTGACGAATTCCAATTCCCTGCCCCATCCACGGCGGCGATGCGGTAATGCAGCGTGTCCAAGCTGTTGAGTGGGATGTTTATCGAAAGCTCGAAATTGTCAGCGGTGGTTTGTGCGAGAGTCGCGTTCGTCGGGCTGCCTGGACCGAACCAGTATATCACCCAAACCTCGGAGAGATTCAGGTTGTCAACGACCGCGACGCTGAACCTGAAACTGTCGCCCGTGGCGCCAACGTACGGGCTGGCATCAATCATCTCTGACCCTTGGGTGTCGAAAGCGCACCGAGCATCCGCCGTCGATGGCGCAATTTCCCCGTTATTGGCGTTGTCGCAGGCAATTGTGTAGAACTCGTAGTACCCCTGACCATCCGGGAAATCGAAGCTCCAGCTCCACGGAGACGCAGCGTCGGTGCTGAAGGGCAACCACGAGCCCCATGTCGAATTGTTCACACTGAAATGGTACCAAAGAATGACGCTTGCCACCCCATTAGTGTCGTTGGCAGTTGCTACTATTATCATCGGAAGGAAGTCGTACCAGTATCCGTTTACCGGGTTAATCGAAGAATCAGGTTGCGTTGAATCAATAATGAAGGAATATGTTGCCACCCGAGTGTTACCCGATATATCTACGGCCTGAACAATTATTATGATGTTGCCCTCGCCCCAGTTCGTCGTATCGATATGGTATGGTTGCGCAAGGGCTTCGAATGCCCCTCCGTTGACTGAGTAGCTGGTGGAATTTAAATAATCATCTAAGATGTCGAAATCGATAGTTGTCCCTGGGACGATGACTGAATTGTTGGCGGGGATATTCAAATTGATCGTCGGCATAACATTGTCAATCACAATATTGATGTTCGTGTCTATGCCGCTGAAGTTCATCTCATCATTAGCGATAATGCGAATTGTCAAACTGGCGATGTTCAAGCCCGAGGTGTCCCAGATTATGAGCCAAACACCGTCATCGCTGTTATAACTCCCGATGCCAATCGGATGCCAACTTCCGTCATAGTAGCTGAATTCGACAGCAACTGTGTCGGGATCGCTCGTCGCTGTTATCGTATAAATACCCCGTATATGAGCGCCATCCATCGGTTCAAACAGCAATGGCGATGGGGCTATGTTGTCAATCTCAACATACGTAACCAAATCTGACCCAACCAACCCGACCTCGTCCGTGCATATTACATAGATTGTGGCATTTTGAATGTTTAAGCCCGTTGTGTCCCAATTGTAATACCATGTTGCATTAGTAGAATCATATGCTCCCATTCCAATCGTGTGCCAAGAGCCATCATTATAGCGAAACTCAGTAGACTTTGTGTCACTGTCGCTTGTGGCTGTGATGTTGTATACTCCGCAAATATGTTCGCCGTTTGCAGGCGTTATAATAGCTGGCACTGGCGGAGAGTTATCGATTTTAAATAATATTGAGGCGGTCGTGCCAAGCCAATGCGTCGAATTCCAATATGCCATGCCGTCAAACGCTCCAGAATTTAGAATGTCCCAGCAACCAGTCCCGGTCGAATTAGAATGGCCAGCGTCGGCTCCGTATAAATTATCAACCGTCCAAGTGACATTCACTTGAGCGATTACAATGTCGAATGTGGAATTATACGACCAAGCGTATCCCGAGATTGTTTTGCCGATTGCAACGGTCTGGTTGGATATGATTGTGCCATTATTGTCGCATATCAATAGAATGTCCGCCAGTGGTACTATTACATTGTAAAGCACCGAGTCATTCGTCCAAGTTACGTTGATGATATCGAAATAACTTGCATTAAACCATGCATGTCCTGAGGCGGCACCTGCATTGAAGGCATTCCATTCCGAAATGGGCGGCTCCTCCAGAAATGCTGCCGCTCCGGCATTCTCTATCGTCCAATTCACGGTGAGCAGCCCGATGTATCCTATCGTTCGATTGTAACCGGACGCATAACCGGTTTCATTTGTGGCGTACTGGATGTTGCGGTCGTGGATTTTCAAGCCGTTTGGTGTGAGTGTAATATTTATCCAGTCCACTTTAGCTTTAACGATGGCGAATTGTACACTGTCCACAACCCATGCGGATCCCGTCCAATGTGATGCATTCCACCATGCCATACCGATATCTGTACCACTGAAAAATCTCTCTTGTGTACCAGTTCCGTCCCAGGTCGAGGCCGTAGGGCTAGTTTTATCAAGGGTCCAAGAACTCGAAACAATGCCGAGATATCCTGCAGAATTATTATATGCAGAGACATTTGCCCACACAAATATGCCAACGCCAACAGTTTGGTTTACTACCTCCACGCCACCAGGCAGATATGTGATATTTATCGTATCTATTGCGGCCTTCACAACCGTTACAGTTTTAACAATTCCCCAATAAATTCCATCATATCCTTGGATAGAATATGTGTGTCCTTCTCCAAACGCCCATCCAGAAACGTCAATTGTGTAGTTAGTCAATTCCAAAGGCGAGTTGAAATTCCCGTCCGATGGCCACATTTGGGTATAACCGGGCATGCCATCCACCTGGAATCTAGCTTGGGTGATATTTTGATGGCCAGAATCCGTATCGTTAATAATTGCAGTCAATTCGAAGGTTGTAAAAGGGTATGATAACAGGAGAGGATTTTGGCCATTTGCTAAGGCATTTTGTGTCAAAGGCGCTTTGTCGTCGTAAACGTTTATCATGACAGATGACGGAAGGCCCCAGTCCTGTCCGTCGTACGCCCAGACCGAGTAGTTGTAAACAGAGCCTACAGCCCAAATTGCTTTGTCGCTGGTGTCGATTACAGCCCAAGCTTCTTCAGTGCTTTCTTCAAACGAACCGTCTGTCGCGTTCATAAGCAATGCAGTTTGTGGGTTGATTGTCGGGTTGGAATAATATCTCATGTCTGAGATGGAATTGGTGTTATCAACTGCCTTGGCCGTCAGGTTAAACCAGTCGCTGCTCCACGGCATGTTCCAGTTGCTCAGCGTTCCGTTTGCCTTGACCTCGGCGATTACGGGCACATCCCTCATAGGTATAATCAACCATCGGCTTTGAGTCATTTCTACAGAGGGCACTCCGCTCTCGTGTGTCGCATTCCAGACCTCAATCTTGTATGGCGTGAATGTTTTCACCCCGGTGCCCAATACTCTTTGTGGTAAAATGGTCCAATTGAGGTAACCGTCAAGGTTGTTTGTTGTTGATAGGTGATTTGCTCCCATCGTGTCATTAAAGGCCACGTTAACCGGTTGTACGGGTAGCATGTCAGTTGTTGTGTTAACGACAAGTATGTTACAAAACCATGCTATTGTTAAATTACAGGTTGACGATATTGATGCGGCTTGTTTTATTGTGGAGTTAACAACCCAAACGTGATTGTTGGTATCACGTATATCGTAACTATTAATTGATGTGTCGAATGTGTCGTTATAAAACCAGGCGTTGTTAGAAGCCCCCTCTATCCATATTACATATGGGCCAGTAACATTTAATATTTTACTTTCATTCATGTAGATATTTTGCGTATCACGGAAATAAGCTGCATAAAATGATGTATTATTTGCCAACATGTTTTGTATTTTAATGTTGTCTGAATTCGTACAAAACAAAGCTTCATAAACATTATTGACAGATACATTCACAAGTGTGAAATTTTGACAATTGTCCAAATATAGGCCATATCCGCTGTTCTCAATTGATATGTTTCTCAATGTTCCAGCTGAAAAATCATCGACCCTAATTCCACTGACAGCGCCCCCGTACAAAGTTAAATTTGATATGTTCAAAAATCCCCCTCCGCCCAGTATTTGGATGGCGTTCCCATCGGGCGAAAGATTGTGCAATCGGACATTATCGAGTGATGACATTGAATGCGTCTGGATTCTCATTCCATTTGCTTCTGAAAAATTGACCATGTTTATATTGTCAAATATCACATCTGTCGTTGATAAATTCCCTGCAACATAGATTCCCTGTTGAAACCTGTCGCCTGTTAGTCCTTCGATGGTAAGGTTATTGAAAATAAAATCACCAGTAAAATCTCCAGTTCCTGCAAGATATATCCCCTTATCATAATTGTTTATATAGACATCCTTAAAAGTGGATGTATACGAGAGGCCGTTGCTATAAACGGGATACTCCTGGGAACCATTACCGTAAAAGTTAACATTGGTCAGGTTCATGGAACCCACGCCATTCCAATCTCGAATTCCGTACCATGCTCCAGTGTTTGCATAAAAATTCACATTTTTCAATTCAAAGCATAAATTTGGACACGGTGGACTTGATTGAATCCCACAACCATCGTATTCAAAATCTGTGTTGTTAATGTAAAATTTCGTTGCAGATCCTTCGATCGCAGAGTATATCGCTGTATCTTGTATTCCACTAAATGAACAATTATCCATTGCAATGAATCCGTTGCATCCTCGAAATATTAAGACCTGCAAACAGCTATCTATTGTGAGATCCCGCAGAATTACGTTGTCACAATACCACAATTCAATCGCAGTCGAAACCATGTTAGAAAATTTAAAAACATCTGGCCCGCTTAATTCCACGCCAGTGATGTGATATGACCCTGAGCCCGCAAGGAAAAATACTCCTGTGTTATTTAAGGATACATTCTTCGGTGAAAAGTCGACTGGCGATGTAAATTCGATGTGTATTCCATCCCCGCTTAGATTCTCGACCCTGATATTTTCAAAGATGGGCATGTCATTCATATAATAAATATACAACCCAGTTGCCCCGCCAGCGAAATCCCTTACCGTAATATTACTAACTTCTATGATCCCTAGGCCACAGTTAATATAAAATCCATCGGTTTCTGTATCGCTTGTGACCCCAGATACTGTCACGTTATCGAATTTGAACGTGAGACCCGATGAGATAACGCGCGAGATGTAGAAACCTTTCGCGAATCCAGCGCAGGTAACGTTTCTGAATAAAACATCATGTATGGTATACGGCGAATAGACTGCATAATCTGTCGTGCCTCCGCCACCGGGATTTCCGATGAAATTTACATTCTCAAGGGTCATCCAGCCCATATTGTATATCGTACTCAGCCTCTTCGAGTATATCCCGGCAATAGAATTTGGCGATGGCTTAAAATCTACATTCTTTAGAGATAGATCCATGTTGTTATTGTTGGCACTCCCCATCAAACCATATCCCGTGTATTTCTCAAGGTCCGTGTCATTGAGATATAGGTCTCCAGACCAGCCGTTTATGCGTATACAATTAGCATTAATTTTAAAAAGCGAGTCCTTGAGATACAGATTGCCAGTACCCTGAATATACATGCCCGCATAGGTTGTGGATAAACAGGATTCAATCGTAGTATGATTTAATGTATGGCTCCCACCCTGGATCCATAATCCTTGAGCTGTTGCATTATCAATCGTTGAGCCCGTACAATCGAAATTCGCAGTAGGTGCAATTTGAATATAAGTTGCTCCAGTTATTCGGCTGCCGTCCAATGATAAAGATGCTCCATTGCTTATGACAATCGTTTGATGTATGGTGCTAACGTTGTTCTTTATCAAAGCGCCATTGCTCAGAACAAGTACCCCTCCAGTGTTCACTGTGAGTGTAGCACTAGCCGTGAAATTCAATGTAGAATTTATGAGGGTCAGCGTTTCCCCATTTTCAACCGTCAAACCAGTGTCGATAGTGATTACATCATTGGTATAGCTCTCCGAGCCCGTGACATTATGTCCGCCAATCCAGTTTATCCAGCTCGCGCTTTCAATGGGAATATTTCTGGCACTTGCATTATCGACTGTGTGGAGTTGATTTAATAATAAGCTACTTAGAATTACCAAAATAACAATTGCTAATGTTTTCATTTTTCTCATTTATTCACATCCACCTCTGTTTGGCTCGTGTTCCGAGACTTTTCTGAGCATATGCGTTCTCGTCGCGTCAGCCACACGAAGTGAATGCCCGCACCAGTATTTATCCATTGCCATTTAGTCGAATGAAAACAGAAAATCGATTAAGTAAGGGATTTACGAGTTTGTCTTTACAAGCTCGCTTCGTAATCGTCCAGGCTGGGCGCGAACTCCTCGTTCGTCTTGATGTCCCCGCGCGCCTTCAGCGTCTCGCGCGTGAGGAGCCAGTAGACGGTGGCGAGGGCTTTGCGGCCCTTGTTGTTCGTCGGGACGACCAAGTCGACGTTGCGCGTCTCGTTGTTGGCGTCGCACAGGCCGACTATCGGTATGCCGATGTTCATGGCCTCGCGGAGGGCCTGCTGGTCGGCCGCCGGGTCCGTGACGAGCAACACCTTGGGCTCGACGTAGACGGAGAGGTTCGGGTTCGTCATCGTGCCGGGCACGAAGCGGCCTGCGAAGATCTTTGCGCCGATGGCCTTGGCGAACATCTTCGCCGGCTTCTGGCCGTACTGCCTCGCCGAGACAATGAGTATGTCGTCCGGGTTGTAGCGGGACAGAAACTTCGAGGCGACGCGGAGCCTCTGGTCCGTCTGCCTGATGTCCATGACGTAGAGGCCGTCCGTCCTCACCTTGAAGACGAACTGCATCATGTCCGCGCTCTTCTGCTGGGTACCTATGTGCACGCCAGACGTCAGGTAGGTGTCCTCCGGAATAAGGAGGTCCGCCTGCGGCTGCTGTGCTACCTGCTCGTTCTCCATCTTATCACTCCAACATTTCCTCTATCCTGATGAGCTCGTTGAGCTTCGCTATTCTCTCCCCGCCGACCGTCCCGGTCTTGATGCCGAAGGAGCAGAACGCCACCGCCAGGTGGGCGATGGTGGAATCGACCGTCTCGCCGCTGCGGTGGGAAACGATGGTCTCGCACTGCGCGGAATGCGCGAGCTTGACCGCCGCAATCGTGTCGGTGAGCGTGCCTATCTGGTTGGGCTTTATCAGTACGGCGTTCGTGGCGCCGACCTTGATGCCCTTCGCGATGCGCTCCGGGTTCGTCACATATAGGTCGTCCCCGACGACCAGGCAACGGTCCCCGACGCGATCGGTGAGCTCGGCCCACGACTCGAAACCTTCCTGCTCCAAGGGGTCTTCCAGCATTATGACGTCGTATTTCTCGACCAGCGAAGCCATGAAATCTATCTGCTGCCTCACGCTGAGCGACTTCTTGCGGTAATGGTACTTGCCCTTCGAGTACCAATCAGAGGGGGCCACGTCCATCCCCGGTCGTATCTCGAATCCCTTCTCTTCGCCGACCTTCTTGCACGCGTCCGCGAGCACCTTGAGTGCCGCCTCGTCGCCGATTTGGGCGGTCCAGGCGCCCTCGTCGCCCTTGCCCAGCGCGCCCGGGCATAGCTTCGAGAGCCGCGCCTTTACCTCGGCGTGGACCGCAGCGTTGCCGAACGCCGCCTGCGAAAACGAATCTGAAAGCGAGAGCGCCATGTACTCCTGGATGTTCGTCCCGCCGACCGCGTGCGCGCCGCCGCCGATGACGTTGCCGCACGGGACCGGGAGCCCGCAGACGAGCGAGCCGCCGACGTACCTGAACAGCGGGATGCCGAGCTCGTCGGCCGACGCCTTCGCACAGGCCAGCGATGCAGCGACCGAGACGTTTCCGCCGATGCGGGAGAAGTTCTTGGTCCCGTCCAGCTCCTTCAAAGTCTCGTCGAACATGCGCTGGTCTTCCGAGTCCAGGCCGAGAATCTCAGGCGCGACCTCGAGCTCGAAGAGGCGTATGGCCTCGTCGATGCCCTTCTTCGGGAGGGCGCAGACCTCGTACTTGCCTGTGCTGGCGCCCGACGGCGCGCCGGCCTTTCCAAAGCCGAACTCGGTGGCGATTTCCACCTCGACGGTCGGCCTGCCGCGGCTGTCCAAAATCTTCCTTATCGCCGCGTAGTTGATGATTGACATCCTGGCCTAGCTCCTCTTGACGGTTATCGGGATGGCCTGCTGGTCGTACTCGAACATAGCGATGTTGACCGGGTCTATCATCTCTTCTGGAAGTTCGATAAGGACGGGTGCGCCCATGCTAATCTGAAGTGC
>DAIRED010000083.1:0-8523 GCA_036795795.1 Thermoplasmatota archaeon
TCTCTCCCGCCAGCGCCAATTCCGACGGGATGATGGTCCGAAACCCGGCAGACCGGCGCCAAGTCGTGGGATTCGCGCCTCCGATGGAAAAGGATGGCGTCGACGCCGCCGTGGCGCGCGCCGGGAGCGCCTTTGCCAGATGGTCCGTCGTCCCGGCGAACGAGCGCAGGAAGGCGTTGCTCTCGGTTGCATCATCCTTCGAGGTGGAATCGGAGGGGCTCGCCCGGTTGCTCACGATGGAAGTTGGCAAACCGCTGGCGGAGGCGAGGGCCGAGGTCGCCGGAGCCGCCGCGACCTTGAAATACTACGCCAGCTTGAAAATTCCCGAGCGCGTGATGACGAGGGCCGAGGGGTCAGCCCATACTTACTATGAGCGCGAGCCTTACGGCGTTTGCGGCCTGATACTTCCCTGGAACTATCCTCTGGCGCTGCTGAGCTGGAAGATGGCCCCGGCACTCCTGGCTGGGAACGCCATCGTGGTAAAACCGTCCGAGCACGCACCCCTGGCGGTTGCGGCTGCGGTGGAGTTCGCCGGAAAGCACCTTCCTGAGGGAATCGCAAGCGTGGTTTGCGGGGGCGACGATGTCGGAGCAAGGCTCGTGAGGGACAGCCGCGTCGGTCGAATCGCAGTCACTGGCTCCCCCGAGACAGGCCCGAAAGTGCTGGTTGCTGCCGCAGGGCGCATGGCGAAGGTCACGCTCGAGCTCGGCGGCAACGACCCGATGGTCGTGCTTGACGATGCGGATCTGAATTTGCGCTTCAAACAGATGTTCTGGGCATCCCTGCGAAACTGCGGCCAAGTGTGCGTCGCCGCGAAGAGGGTCTACGTCCAGCGCGGGCTGTTCTCCAAATTCGTGAGGCGTTATGTCGAGCGGGTGAAAAGGCTGCGAATCGGCAACGGGCTGGAGTCCGGAATAGAACTGGGGCCAGTCAACAATGAACCCCAGCTTCGAAAGGTCCAATCCTTGGTCCGGCGAAGCGTCGAAGGCGGGGGGAAGCTGGTTGCTGGCGGAAAGCGCCTCGGCGGCGAGCTGAGGCACGGCCTATTCTACGAGCCAGCCATCGTCACCGGGCTCGACAACGACGCCCCGCTGGTGCGCGAGGAGCAGTTCGGGCCGGCCGTCCCAATCATCCCTTTCGATACGCTTGATGATGCCGCGGAGCTCGCGAACGATTGCGAGCTGGCGCTCGGAGCCGCGGTGTGGTCGGGAGACCGGGCGCGCGCCTTGAAATTGGCCCGCCGACTCACAGCCGGCGTCGTCTGGGTCAACAGCCCGTTGGCCATCGACATAACGGCTCCATTCGGGGGGTTCAAGGGCAGCGGGCTCGGACGCGAGCTAGGTGAATCGGGATACCACGAATACTCGGCCACGAAAACGTACGTCGTGAGATGGAGCGAGTAGGCGCGTTACAACGATATGCTAACTGTGACGGGGCTCCCGTCCTCGAGGGACAGCGCCTCGCGAAGCCTGACGGTTGCGACGAGCTCCAGCGCTTCCGTGTGGTGCGTCCTCGAAGGCATTACGACTACGGCGGGGAATCCGCCGATGTCCGCCCTGAAGCACTTTATCGGGCCGAACGTCCGGCCTCCCTCGTCGAAGCCCGCTATCTCGATGCCGGACGCGCTCCGGAGGGATTCTAGCGCCTCGAGGTCGCCGGCATCGACCTTCACGTTGAGGGTGCCCTGATAGGGCTTCTTGCCCAGTATCCGCGCGAGGCCGTCCTCGTAGCTCTTCCTCGACAGGTAATAGGCTCCCTCCCCTAGGCCGCTGGCTATCTTCCCGGCGAATGAGACCCGCCCCTCCCCATCAAATAGTCTCTTGTAAGCCGCGTGCTCGGCTTTCAGAAGGGCTATCCCGGCCTTCGTGAGCTTGATGGATTGCCCCCGGGGGGCCATAGAGCGCTCCAAGAAGCCCCTTCCTTGCAACCTAATCAGCGCTGCGGACACGGCTTGCTGGCTCAGGTCCAATTCCAAAGCGAGCGAGGTCGTGGTCACCTTCACGCGCCTCTGCATTGCGCCTCTTGACGCGAGTTCGCGCAGGAGAGCTATCTCGGAGGCGCCGGCCGCCTTCACGCGATGTCCCCCTCGATGGCCAGATGGGTCCGCCCGCGCATCCGTATGGCCGGAACCCGCGCCTTTCTGAGGAGCTCGATGAGGCCCGCGTCGTTGGTCAGGACGTAACCCCTCCGCGCCCTCGCGAGCGTCAATATCGCCTCGTCGGGGTTGGCAGCGCCCACGGGGACGATCTCGCATCGCCTGGCCAGCCCGAGGGCGGCCTTGGCATCGGGGTTGCGCCCCGAGAGGTTCACTAGCTCGCCGACGACAGATTCGGGAACGACTATCTTGCAGCTGCCTAGGAGGCGGGTGAGCTCCGCGTCCAGGTTTATGCCGAATTGAAAAGGCATCATCAGCCCGTTGACGTCCGCTACGACGGTTGGGATTTCCCTCACCCCGTCAATATGCCGTAGCCGATGAGGCGCCACTTGCCGGCTATCTTGCGGCTGATTGCGACGCGCTGGCCTCTCTCAGCGCAGACGGGTATCTTGAGGGCGACGTCGGCGCTCGGGCCCCTGGCGCTGGTGACCATTCCCACGGTGTTGGTCGTCCCGACGCTCAGCATCAGCGGCTCGCTGCTCTTGAGGGCGTCCACTGCCATGTCCTTCGAGAAGCCCACGACCCGCTCCAGCAGGGTGACGTCCATCGTCAGCTTTGAAAGCACGGGTGGCAGGGTTCCAGGACGGCCGACGACCTTGCCAATCATCGAATCGGACTTGGTGAAGTACGGGTCCAGGAGGGTGCCGATGGCGATGAGCCCACCTGGAATGACCTCGTCCAGCTTGCCGCCGCCCGAGAAGAGGCTAGTGATCTCCGTCACGACTGGCTCGAGCCGTATCTTGCCCTTGTCCTCGACGCGTCTTCCCGGGGCGATCTCTATCTCGTCGCCTACCTTGAGCTTGCCCGACAGAAGGGTCCCGCCCAGGACGCCACCGACGAGCTCGTCCAGCTTCTTCCCCGGGGGGTTGATGTCGAAGGACCTCGCCACGAACATCCGCGCGGGCTTTCCCGCCGCCGAGACCGGGGTTGGGATGCCCGTCTCTATCGCTTCGATGAGAACGTCGATGTTCGCGTCGTGGTGGGCGCACACCGGCACTATCGGCGAGTTCTCGGCAATCGTGCCCTTGGTGAATGCCTTAATTTCATTGTAGTTCTCGCGGGCGCGCGCCTCGTCGACGATGTCTATCTTGTTCTGCACGATGACAATCTTCTCGACACCGCTTATCGTCAGAGCCATCAGGTGCTCCTTCGTCTGCGGCTGGGGGCACTTCTCGTTCGCGGCGATGAGCAGCAATGCGCCGTTCATCATGGCCGCGCCAGAGAGCATCGTCGCCATCAGCGTCTCGTGTCCGGGGGCGTCGACGAACGAAACCGTTCTGAGCAACTTCGCCTCCGAGCCGCACACTGGGCATGTAGATTTGATGGTGTAAGCTTCGGTGCCCTGGCACTTCGGGCATTTGTAGAACGCTGCGTCGGCGTAACCGAGCTTTATCGATATGCCGCGCTTGATTTCCTCCGAGTGGCGGTCAGTCCATTCTCCCGTCAGTGTCTTGGTCAGCGTCGTCTTTCCGTGGTCGACGTGGCCTATCATCCCGATGTTCACTTCAGGCTGGCGGGGGACTTTCATATGGGATCAATCGCCCGCGGCCTACTTGGCAGCCTCGACCTCGGCCTTCGGGGGGAATATCTCCTTGACTGCCCTCGGTCCGTACTGGATGATCTTCATGTTGAGCTGGAGCGTGTCGGCGGAGACGGCGTTGCCGCGGAAGTTCTTTCGCTTGCGGGTGCCCTTCCTCTCGGGGTGGAAGCCGGTGCTCTCGGCGGTGAGAATCATCTTGCGCCGCGGACCTGGCAAATCCCTCCTCATGGGGACTCCGTCCTTGTCCGAGCCGCCCATTATCTGGAGCTTGTAGCCGGGCATCTCGACGAATATCCCGTCTATCTTGTCCCCTATCTTCTTGCCGACCAGCGAGTTGGCGTGGTTGCCGCCAATGACCTTCTGATAGGTCATCCCCGTCTTGGGGTCCGATATCACGGCTTTGAATTCGGCCATCTTGTATCACCGTTTCGCGCGAGTTTCCCTCAATCTGCTTCCCCCATATAAAGGTTGAGTAGTAGGACCAGACGCCTACTTGCCCCAGAACTTCTTCTCCTTGCCCTTGATTACGTAAATCCTCTCCAGGACATCTCGCTCGTCCTGGTTGAGCTTGATGGTTTGCAGGCAGCGGGCGTCCCCCTCGGGGATGTCGACGTATAGCACGTCGCCGACGTTTATCTGGCGGCCCACGGTCGGGCCCTCGATTGCCAGCGCGACCTCCTTGCCCTGAATCGTCTCGCCGATTGTTTCCTCCCCGCTCCTGATGCTCTTGATGCGCCCGATGTCCTGCCCGTCCTCGCGGATGAGACTCTGGCCGGCCTTTATCCTGCCAGCCAGGACGCGCACGCCGACGATGGCGGGCTTCGACGCCCTGAATACGCAATCGGGGAGAAGGAGCACCTTGCCGGGATAGCACATCTCCGAGCGCGAGCACGACTCCAGCTCGCACTTCTTCTTCGCCAGCCAGGCCTTGTAGTCGTCCAGCAGGCGGTAGATGATGTTGCTGGAGATGAAGTCCAGCTTTCGCGCCTCCAGCTCTTCCTTCGCCTCGGGGATGACGCTGACATTGAAACCGAGAAGCACGCGCCTCAGGGGGTCGTTTATGGTCGCCGCGTCGACGACGTCCCTCCTGGTCACGTCGCCGACCTCCGCGCGCTTGATGAGTATCCCTGCGGCCTTCGCTTCGAACGCCAGCGCCTCCAGGGAGCCGATGGCGTCGGCCTTGAGGACGATGCCGTCCTCGGACGTCTCGATGGAAATCGAGCTCTCCTCCGCGACCTCGTCGATGACCCTCGACGGGTCGTCCCCGAGCACCCGAATCGGGGCGCCAGCCAAGACGCCCTCGGAATCCTGGCACACCACCTTGATACCCGCGGCGGCTGTGACCTCGCTCATCAGGTCGAACCGCTCCCGCGGGTCGCGTATCTCGTCCAGCGGCCTGGGCTTGAGGATGGCCTTTATCTTCGTGACCTTTGGCAGGTTGCGCGTGCCTAGGGCGACCATGTCCCCGACCCGCAGCATGCCCTTGAAGAGTATCACGTCTATCGTCTTGCCGAGGCCGCGCTCCTCCTTGACCTCCAGTATCGTGCCCTCGCCCGGCCCGTCCTCCTTCGTAAGCTGGTCTTCGAGGAACCTTTGGGCCAGCCCGACCAGCATCATGAGCAGGTCGGCCATGCCGACGTTGCCCTTGGCGCTCGCCGGTATCAAGGCGACGTTCTTGGTGAAGTCGGAAATCCTGTCGTATCGGTCGGCGGAGAAACCTTGTTCGTAGAGCCTGCCAGCGATGTTGTATATGCGCTGGTCTATCAGGTCCCGCACCGTCTGGGACTGCTCGTCTAGGGCCACCTTCAGCGACACGTTTAAAATCTTGCGCCAGCCTGGCGTGAGGTCTATTTTGTTGAGCACGGTTACGAACGGGGTCTTGTACTGCTTCAGGATTCGGATGGATTCGATGGTCTGGGGCTTCGGGCCCTCGTTGATGTCTATGACCAGCACGGCGATGTCGGCGAGCGAACCGCCCCGGTTGCGCATGGCGATGAACGACTGATGGCCGGGGGTGTCGATGAAGAGGAGCCCTGGCGCGACGAAGCTCTTTCCCTTCATCAGGTCCCCGCAGATGTCGTGAACGACCTTGATAGGGACCTCCGTCGCCCCTATGTGCTGCGTGATGCCGCCCGCCTCACGCGCCGCGACGGTGCTGCCCCTGACTGCATCCAGCAGGGTGGTTTTGCCGTGGTCGACGTGACCCAACACGCTCACTATCGGTTGTCGGATTGCCATCTCGTTCGGAGGCCTTGAAGTGCTGACCGTATAAAATAGTGGCGAGAATTTATATACTTCCACGGAATTTCGAGTGCGGTATGAAGAAGGAGGATACTCCAATGAGCAAGTATGGAATCAATCCCAGGAAGAAGTGGAATCGCAAAGGTGCAATCGAGGGTTTGCCGCTGCAATTGATAATAATGGTTGTGATTGCTGGCGTCGCCCTCGTGATAATACTAGCTTGGATGCAGCCATGGAAGAACAAGGTGGATCTCCAGTCGGTCAGCGCTAATCCTGGGAGCGTGACGAAGGGCGTCGCCACATTGGTGACCGTAACCGCCTACGACACGAAGAACAACAAGCTCTCCGGCGTCGTCGTCGTCATAAACGGCTGCGGGGTGAGCAATACGGGCACTACCGATAGTACTGGCACGGTGAAGTTCACGATAACGCCCACTCTGCCGTCCGGGACCGTGTCGGGGCAGGTGGACATCACCGCGACCTACACGGGCTCGATGACAATCGAGAAGACGAACGTCATCATCGTGTCATGAGGTCGCGTCCGGGGCGCGACGGCCTCGAGGGGCTGCCGCTCCAGATGGCTATAGTGGCGGTAGTGATGGCTATATCGTCGCCGATAATCTACGGCGGTCTGCGCGCGTACGAATCCAGCGCGCTCGAAAACAAGGTCGCCTCGGAGGCCGGTGCGATGGCCGAGCTGGCCAAGCTGCTCTACATCGGGGGGCCGGGAAATGCCCAGGCGCTCGAGGTCGACCTCCGCGGCGGGCTCACATCCAACGTCGACTACCTTCTCGTTGGCGACGTGCCGGGCGGCGCGTACGAATCGTGCATAAGGTACCGCATCAAAGGCCAGGCCGAGAAGGCGCTCTTGATTGAGGAACCGAACACCCCCCTGTGCGGGCCTGGCGGAGAGCCGCTGAGGCTCTTGGAGGGGACACACAGGCTCATGCTGGAGTGCGTTTCCGACGGAGGCGCGCCACGCGTCGAAGTGAGGTTCGCCGCCGAATCGGCAAAGATTTAATACCACTTGCCCATTTGGACCCACGCCCCGACTTAGCTCAGTCTGGCTGGAGCGGCTGACTGTAGTAGGATTACCGGTTCGCCGGTGTCGCCGCCGAAATCAGCAGGTCCCCGGTTCAAATCCGGGAGTCGGGACCATTTTTTCTTTGACACGAGACTCCCGGAGAGGACTACTTAAGCAGCTGAATCCGTCATGGAAGTAGTCCGAATCCGGGAGTCGGGACCATTTTTTCTTAAGCAGTCTGAAAACAAATCCAAGAAAAAATGGTAGGACTAGCGGCTTCCATCATCTACCGAACGGGGAGCTAGTCCGAACCATCAAAATCCTTTTTATATCTTGACCCCAATCAACGTGCGTGCCGCCCACTCAGGCAGAGGCAGAGCTCCAGAAGGCCCGCGCGGATTTCGAGAAGCGCGCCTACGAGCCCGCCATAGCCCGGTGCAAGGGCGCGCTTGCGCTCGTCGACAAGGAGATGTCCGGCGTTACAGCCCAACGCCAGCGGGCGACGATTTTGCAGTTGTTATCCGAGATAACCGACGTGAGCGGCAACTGGGTGGACGCGCTCCTCTACTTGGACGGCGTCACGCAGATAGCGGTTTCGCTCAACGACAACAAGCTGGCGGTCGAGTCCCTCATCCAGGCCGGAAAGGTGGTCTCGAAGAAGGGGAAGTGGGAGGACGCGCTGCGCAAGTTCGACAGAGCCGAGCAGCTTTCCAGGAAGCAGGGCATACACAGGCTCCTCGCGCGGGCGCTTGTCGGCAAAGGAATAGTGCTGTGGAGGCAAGGGCAGCACGCGGACGCGGCCCACCAGGCGGAATCGGCCGCGAAGATTGGGGAGAGCCTTGGAGACCCCCAGATACAGGGGGAATCGCTGGCCCTCATCGGGAGCGTGCGGTACGACCAGGGCAACTACCCCTCGTCCATTGAAGCCTTGGAGCGGTCGCGGAAATTTTTCGACATCACGAAAGACCAGTACGAGCTGGCCAGGGTGCTCAACAACATCGGTGAAACGTACAGGGCGATGGGGGACAACGAGGCGGCCATCAAGAACCTCGAGCTGTGCCTGAAGGTCTCCGAGGGGTCGGGGAACCGCCGCAACGCCGGCTACGCGATGATGAACATCGCCGACTGCAAGGTCCGCCTGGGCGATGCCAAGGGAGCCAAGGTCCACGCCACCAAGGCGAACGACATCTTCGCGACCCTGGAGGACAAGTACGCGCTCGCGAACATCTCGATGGTATGGGGGAAGATTCACGCGGCCCTCGGGGAGAGCGCGAACGCGAAATCGTGCTTCGAGAAGGCGCTGGAGACGATGTCCGTCCTCGCAATCCCCTATGATATGGGGATAATCCAGATGGAGTACGGGCGGTTCCTTGCGAAGTCATCGGGCTCAGAAGAGGGCCGCGCGATGCTCAAGAGGGCTGGCCGCTCCTTCGAGCTGGCGGGGGCTCGCGAGATGGCATCGAAAGTTCAGAGGGAGATGCAAGCGCTGGCCTAGGCGGATTCGCCCGACAAGATCGTTGCTCGTTTCGCCGCCAGCTCCGCGATCTTGTCAAAAAGGCACTC
>DAIRED010000084.1:0-8510 GCA_036795795.1 Thermoplasmatota archaeon
GCGCTCGTCGTCAAGAAGGACAGCCTGAAGGCGACGGGCAAGGACGCCGAGGTGGTCCGCGCCTGCGACCAGATACTCGTCCTCGACCGTTCGTCCCGCGACGCGTACTACGACAAGGCCGTGGCGCTGATGAAGCTCCAGCAGTTCGAGACCGCCGTGATGACGCTGGACCTGCTGCTGCATTCCAATCCCAAGGACGTTCCGGCGCACGTCGCGCGCAAGGACTCGCTAAAGCGTCTAGGGCACCCGGACAAGGTGCTGGATGCCGCGCGCGCTGTCCTGGCGCTGGACCCGCAGAACGCCCAGGCCGCGTCCGACGCGGCCGTCTCGCTGCTGAACATGAACAGCAGGGACGAGGCGCTCGCCGCCTTCGAGAAGCACCTGGCGATGGACCCCAAGGCCGTCGAGAGCTGGCTCCACAAGGGCGGTTTGCTCGCGCTCGCTGGAAAGGACGAGCCGTCGCTCGCGGCATTCGACGAGGCCATCAAGCTCGACGCGAACAACAAGGAGGGCTGGCGCGGGCGCGCAGACTCGCTGATGCGCCTGTCCAGGCTCGAAGAGGCGCACGAGGCGTACTCCCGCGGCGCCAAGGTGGATTTGAGCGATGCGAGGATGTGGCACGGCAAGGGCTCGGCCCTCATCGCGATGAAGCGATACGAGGAGGCGGTCGGCGCGCTGGACAGCTCGCTCGCCATCAACGCCAGCTCGAAGTCCGCGTGGCTCGACAAGGGCGTCGCGATGGCCTGGCTGGAGCACATCGAGGAGGCCGTCACGTGCTTCGACCGCGCCAGCATGCTCGACCCGGCGGACCGGTTCCCGTATCTGAGAAAGGGCGAGCTCCTGATGAAGCTCGGCAGGTTCGAGGAAGCGCTGACTGCGTTCGACAAGCTGCTGGCCATCGACCACATGGACCTCAAGGGGCTCGAGGGCCGCCTGGAGGCTTGCGTGAAGCTCGGCCGCCCGGACGAGGTAGCCAGAACCGCCGACAGGCTCGTGCGCGTGGACCCGAAGCACCTCAGCGCCCTGCGCGCGAAGGCCAAGGCGCTCGTGGCGATGAACAACGCTGCGGAAGCGCTGCGCACGATAGACCGCGCGCTCGAAATCGAGGCGCTCAACATCGAGTTGCTCTACGAGAAGATGGAGGTGCTGGAGGCGCTGCACGGTGACGAGGGGCTGGTCCACACCTGCAAGCGCGTCCTCGAGATTGAGCCGAAGAGCAAGCGCGCGCTGAAGACGATGGCGCTGGCGCACGAGCGCCTCCACAGGCCGGAGGACGCGCTCGACGCCTACAACCGTGCCCTCACGTTCGACTCCCACGACGCCCCGATGTGGCGCGGCATGGGCCTCCTGCTGGGGCGGATGAAGCGCCACCGCGACGCCATCGAGGCTTTCCGCAGAGCGCTGGACGAGGTGCCAGGTGAGAAGCAGTCCCTCAACGCGATGGGGGTCGCCTACGCGGCTATCGAAGCCTTCCCCGAGGCGATGTCGGCCTTCGACCAGGCCATCGAGGCGGACGGCGGATTCATCGAGGCCCACGCGAACCGGGCGCACGCGCTGCTCAGGATGGGCAAGACCGACGAGGCGCTGGAGGCCTTCGACAAGGCAATCTCGATAGACCCGAACAGCGCGCTGGCGTACCGCTCGAAGGGGAACGCCCTCCTGGAGATGAAGCGCTGGGAGGCGGCGCTCCGCAACTTCGACACGGCAATCAAGGCCGCCGGCGACGAGAAAGCGACCCTCGTCGGAAAGGCGCACGCCCTGGAGGGGATGGAGCGGCTCGACGATGCGGTCTACTGGCTCGACCGCGCATTGATGCAGGGGCCGGACATCAAGATATTCCACGCCAAGGCGATGGTGCTCCAGAGGCTGAAGCGCCACGGGGAGGCCGTCGCCGCCCTCGATGCGGCGATAGCGCTGGACCAGCGCGACGCGCGCCTGTGGTACGCCCGCGGCGGCGCCCTCGAAGGTGTGGGCGACTACGTCGAAGCTGTGAAATCGTACGACAAGGCAATCGCCCTCTCGCCCGAGGACAAGTTCGCCTGGAGCAGCAAGGGCCTCGCGCTGATGCAGCAGCTCCGATTCGAGGACGCAGACCGCTGCTTCAACCGCGCGCTGGCAATCGACCCGGAGTTCGCGTCCGCGTCCGAAGGCCTGCGCGTGAGCAAGGAGCGCCAGGCGAACCGGGAGATAGACGGCCACGCGAGGCGCGTTCTTGCTTACGAAGCGCAGCGCGGCGTCGCCCCGTCGCGCGAAGAAGCCTTCCGCAGCTGCGGCGTCCCGTACACGCACCTGGACGCGGTCTTCGAGTTCCTGTCCGAGTACCCAGTCATCGACCTGCAGCACGTCGAGCCGGGCGAATTTACGGAGCTCGAATCGCTGTCCGCGAACGTGCTGGGCAAGACTATGGGCGGCCCGGTGATGCAGCAGGAAGGCAGAAAACTGCGGCTCTGCGACGTGGTGACCCAGCTTCCAGACATGCCGATAGACCAGGCGAAGCGCCTGATGGCGTACATCATCGCGGTGGACGCGCTGAACCTCGCCGGAGCGCCGTTCGACCCGGAGGTGGACGCGCTGCTGAGGCGCGCGCTTGGCCTCCCGCCCGAGCGCAGGACGGTCCTGGGCATCGTGGTGAGCCTCAACGTCGGCGTCTACAAGGCCAAGCAGGTCCAGGCCGCGCTCGCATCCATCCGCCAGGAGGGATACACCGCACCGCAGGCCGAGATAGGCTCCCTGGCCGTCTCGGCGCCGAAGCGCCACAGGGCTGAGAAGCGCAGGGAGCGCGACGACGGAGGAGACCCGGAGATGGCTGGCAAGCACTGCCGCGACCACGGGAAAGTCGCCACGGTCAAGCACTACTGCGGAGCGTACCTCTGTCCAAGCTGCGTGCGAGGCATGTCATACTGCGTCGTCTGCGGCAACCCGCTGAACGAGAGGCCGGCGCCGCGCAACGCCCCGAACCGCCCGCCCCAGACCGAGGACCTGCGGCCCACGACTTACAGGCCGCGTGAGAGACCAGCGCAAGAAGAGCCAGAGTACGAAGATGAGGAGCCCAGGCAGTCTCGCCCCAAGCCCCGCCGCGAGCCACGCGAGGAGCCCGAGGAGGCCGAGCCAGAATCCGAGGAAGAAGAGGAGGAGCGCGAGCCGTCGAAGCCGCGCGACTATTCCAGCCTCTAGTGCCTGATCCTGGAGCCGCACGCGACGCAGTTGTCCATGTTGCCGGCGCAACCAGCGTGGTATTCCGTGCCGCAAGAGCACTTGACGCGCGCGCCGCCGTACATGATCTTCGTGTTGCAGCTTCCGCAGACCTTCTCCTTGGCCTGCCTGCCCATGGAGTTCTGGATAATCTCGTGCGGCGCCGGCAGCGGCGACGAGACGCCCTCGGCCTTCGACGACGCAATCTGTGAGTCTATCTTCGACAGCAACCTACGGCCGACCGTCTCGGTTATCATCTTGTCATCGATGGCCTTCTGGACGGCGTTGCGCTTCGTCACCAGTGCGTCGCGCACCGCGTTCGTGTACTCCTCCTTGGGGACGAAGTCGTGCTCCTTGACGCACTCGCCTATGTCGCAGAGCATCTGGGAGTTCGCGGCCGCGAACGCCTTGGCCAGCATCTCGTAGCCCTCCGGATAGAGCACGCCGTCGTCGCGCATGGCCTTCAGCTCCTCGGCGGTGTCATGGGTCAATGCCGCGTCGAGTATCGCGGTCTCGTCCTCGGGCTGCGTGCGGAAACCGAGCCTCTTGACCAGCGGGCGAAGCGTGAGGCCCTGGAGCGTGAGCGTGAACAGGACTGCGCCGAACGTCGCCGCTATGATGGTGTCTCGGTGCGGGAACGGCTCGCCGTTCGCCAGGACAAGCGGAATCGAGAGAGCCAGGGCTATCGGGATGGCGCCCCTGAGACCGCCCCACCACATCAGGAAGCGCCACTTGGCCGGGAGCTCCTCCTTCTTGCGGTTGACGACCGCGCCGACCATCGTGATAATCAGCGCCCTCGCCAGCCAGAGCGCCAGCACACCGAGGACGACGATGATGATGTTGTTCCAAATCGAGCCGATGTTGATGCTCATGCCGACCAGGATGAAGAGGAACGAGTTGACGATGAACGCCACGAAGCTCCAGAAGGTGATAAGGGACAGGCGCGTCGAAGGCGTCATGGCGAACCTCGTGCCCCAGTTGCCCAGGACGAGACCAGCGATGACGACCGCGAAGACGCCGGAGCCGCCGACGAGCTCAGCGAAGGCGAAGATGCCGAACGCGAGGATGATGGTTATCATTACCTCGGTGAACTTGTCGTTAATCTGGCGCATGATCAGGAACGTGAGGTATCCGAAAGCCAGACCGACGGCTATGCCGATGAGCGAGAGCTTCGTGAACTCCCAGGCTCCGTTGACCAGGTCCAGGTCACCGCTCACGATGAGGAACAGGATGACGTTGTAGAGCACGATGGCTATGCCGTCGTCGAACACGCTCTCCCCTTCGACGATGGTGCGCATCTTCTGGGGCACCTTTGCCTCGCGGTATATGGCCAGCACCGAAGCCGGGTCTGTGGGGATGATGATTGCCGCGAAGAGCATGGCGTAGATGAGGGGGATGTCTGGGATGAAGAAGTTCACGAGGAAACCGACGATGAGCGTGGAGAAGATGACCCCCGGCACGGCCAGAAGCGAGACCGTTTTGGCGTTGTCCTTCAGGTGCTTCAGGGGCATGTGGAGGGCTCCCTCGAACAGCAGCGGCGGCAGGAGGATGTGGAAGATGAGGTTCTTGTCTATCGCTATCGGCGCCTTGAAGCCCACGTAGGTCCCGATAATCCCGACGATGAGCCCGCTCAGCACAAGCGCGATGGTATACGGCCAGTTGATGTACTTGGCTATGACCGCGACTATGACTGCGACCATGAGTATGAGCAGGAAGGCCGTTATATCCATCGCTTTATACAAAAGAGCGGGTGATATATAAGTTATTCGTTGGAACTCCCGTGGAGCCCTGCCAAACCAACAAGATAGCAACGCTTAAATGAGATAATCCTATTTCCCGCACTGCGAGGGTGACATCCGATAAAACCCATTGACAAGGAGGGCCCATAGCTTAGCTCGGTTGGAGCGCCCGGCTGATAACCGGGAGGTCATGAGTTCAAATCTCATTGGGCCCATAATTATTTTACATCGAAATGAGATTTGAACGAGGACTTGCTGGACAGCGCGCACGGAGCAAGTCCGTAGTGATGGCGAGGGCATTAAGGAAGCTGATTCTCGCCATCATTCTGAGCAAAGTGCTCCATCACCGTTTCACCAGCGTCAACGCGTGGCTCGGGCACACCTCGATGCACAGACCGCAGCCGACGCATTTTTCGGGCGAGTAAGCGACCTTTTCGCCGGTCCTCGCGTGCGCCTTGAAGACGCACTTTTTCGCGCATATGCCGCAGTCGATGCACATCTCCGCGTCCTTCTCGACGACGTAGTCCGACTTTAGCACGGCGTCCAGGTGCCCGAAACCGACCAGCGCGTTAAGCTCTTGGCAGCAGCACGGGCAGCAGCTGCAGAACGCCTCCGGAGCCCAGTCACCGGTGTGGATGACAAGGTGCACCAGCCCGGCTTCCTCCGTGGATCGTAGGATCCTCTCTGCCTCCTCCAGTGAGATGCCCCTGGCAGCTCCGGCAGCCAGCTGGCTCTCCGCGGTCGCATCCACGATGATGCACACGTCGATGGGCGCGCTGCATTTTCCAAGGTTCTCCCTGCACTCGCACGCCTGCACTGCGATTGTGCTCGCCTTCGAAAGAATCTCGAGTACCCGCGCCCCTGGTACGACCTTCTGCGACGCCTCCAGCGCTTTATTTATTGGAATTATTCGCGACGGTTTCGCCGTCCCGTCAGCGCGCTTCGCCGCCCGGCGCTTGACCGCGCCCGAGAGCCAATCCTCACGATCGTCCACTATCACAGACGAAGAAAGGGCAACGACCTATATAAAAATCGTCAGACCGCCTAGGGGGCTCTAGTGAGGCATCCACGCGACGTCTCGTCAATTTTATTCAGTTCACGGTCGAGGTGGCTTCACTACGGAGTGCCCGTGGACTACGCTACGAAACGGGATGACCTTACGCTACCTCGACGACGATTTTATTCTTGCCATTGGGATACAGCACAACGTCCTTACCTTCGGTCAAATCGAGGAACTGGGCAATCTTAGCGGGAATACGCACGCTTAGCGAATTACCAGATTTCACGACCTTGATGCGCTTTGACAAGCCCCAGATTCCAGCTTCTTTTGCGCGCTCTTCAATCTTCTTCATGGCGCTCTCGCTGAGGAACGTCTCGCCGCAGCGATCGCAGATCTCGCCGCTGAACTTGCCGAGAGACACGCCGAACATGACCTCCTCTATCTGCCCCTTCTTCAGGTTGCCCTTCTCGCATACTGGACATTTCGTCATCTTTACCACCTCAACATGACTGTTATCACATACCAGTCGTCGCCGATTTTCTTCAACGCGACATCTATGTGCCTATAGATTGCGTGCAATTGCTTGTTCTTGGTCGTCTTACGGCCTTTGTGGATTGCTTCTGACACTTCTTTTTCAGATATGCCCCGTTCGATCATGCGCAAGCGCGCATGTCTGCTGTATTTGATGTCAGGCATGTTGTTACATAGATTACATTGGTTACATATAAAACTTGCTACCTATAACTCGGCCATCCCTGCGCTACTGGCCATCCCGGGCACTCCTCCGTTCACCCCCAAGTGACGGTTCCTATTCGCGCTCACGGCGCTAAGTATCCAATTGGACCTATATAAATATCTACCCCGTGCCTTCGTTGAACTCGTCATCCCTCCTAGTATTCTCAAATCCAAAACAATGAGTACTGACTTCAAATCCAAGCGTCGGGCCCGTGCGCACTCCTGTCCCGCCGTCAATACATGGACGGAGATGCTCCGCCGAGGCATCCACGCGACCTCTCGTCAATTGTATGGGGTTCACGGTCGAGGTGGCTCACTACGAAACGAAGTGGCTGGCGGGCTCACATATTCTTCCAAATATTCTTGCGATGACCAACTCGTACCACTAGAATACGTAATTGATTCCTTTGAATGTCCAGTATAACACGATAATCTCCTACACGAAGTTTGTAATATGGAGAATTGACTATCTTACTTACCCATCGATCTGGATTATTTTCCAATCGACCAACAGCCTCGTAAATTCTTTTTGCGATAGGGCGGTCCAGTTTCGCTAGTTGTTCCTGCGCACTGTCCGGCCAGATGATTAAAAACTTCACTATAATCCCAAAGCCTTTTTAACTTCAGCATGAGTTTTATAGTGGCCGGATTCAAATTCCTTGATAGCTTTTTGAATATCTTTTTTTGTTTCTTCGTTAAGTTCCTGCATATCCTCGATCAAGCGCTCCAGAACATCGTTGTAGGTCTCTCTCGTGTGAATTTTAAGATGGGTCAGCACATCGCGAATATTTTCCTCGACTTGAATTGTAGTAGGCATAGTTCGTAATAGAATGTGCGAGTATTTATATTTTATTATAGCTAACTATAGCGCATTATGAATCGCCCGCCAGCCGATGACGAAACCGTGTGCCCCCAAGTGACGGTTCCTATTCGCCCATTTCATGGGCTCTGTATGGAAGTCACTCCTTAAATAATTCTCTACCCCGTCCCTTCGTTGGACTCGTGACTCTCACTTTAAACCACATTCCTTAGTGTATCCAGATGTACCGTGGAGAAACCGGGATACAACCGAACTTGAATGTCTAAGCCGTTCGAGCCGTGCGCACCCTTGTCCCGCCGTCAAATCTTGGACAGGGATGCTCCGGCGAGGCATCCACGCGACCTCTCGTCAAATGCTGGCGTTCACGGTCGAGGTGGCTCGGGCATCCCTACTCAGCGATATGCTTTCTTCCGGTGAAGAATCATCGTGACATTCACGATTTTAGCTTTCTCATCAATCGAATATAAAATCCGATATTGACCAACACGCAAACGCCACATCTTTGGATCAACAGCTTCCAATTGTAAAATATCCGCTCCTGGTCTTGGCGAATATGGGTCTTTAGAAAGTTGTGTAAATGATTCGATTATGTGAGTAACTAATTTTTTATTTCCAGAACGAGCCAAGTCAGATAGTTCTGCATCTGCCTTCTTCGAAACTCTCACATCAAAAGGCATACGCTCACGTTACCTTGTACTTTTTCTTAAGCGCAGCCAGCGTGACATATTCGCCATCGTTCATTGCAGTTAGGAGTTTATTATGTTCTTTCAAAACAGCCTGATACATCTCGACAGGATCGACCTCATCAAGAATACTATCAAGTACATCGTCGAAAGTCATATCCATGTGCTTGTAGCGCAAGAGGCGCTCGTACGTGGTTGGTCTAACATTTATCGTTCGGTAAGCCATGATAATAGTTATAGTAACTATACTATATAAAGATTGCTTAAAATCGGGATGCCCTTCGCCCCCAAGTGACGGTTCCTGTTCGCGCTCACGCGCTCTGAATCCAATTGGTCCTATA
>DAIRED010000085.1:0-8485 GCA_036795795.1 Thermoplasmatota archaeon
GAACTGAAGAGGACGGGTTTGTGCGGCTGACCTCACTTCGGGATGCCCATCGCCCTGTTCGTCTTCTCCTGGCTCTTCTTCCCGTCCTTCTCGATTCCCGCGAGCGCCCGTATGCAATCGACGTTCTCCGGCACGACGTCGGACTCCTGGTGTATCGCCTGGGTATAGTAGAGCATGTCCCCGACGACGTTCACGCCGTCCTTCCAGACAGCTATCTCGTAAAGGTCCGAGCGGTCCCGGCCCATGTCGCGGGCCAGCTCCATCACCTGAGCGGTCGATTTCACTCCATCTTTGGTCGAGACGAACATCACGCGCGGAGCGGATTCCCAGACCTTCAGAACTTCCGCCGTCGTCACAGGCTTCTTGAGCTTCACCGCAAGCTGGTGCATGTGCATCAGCGTCGTCGGGACCTTGACGGCCATCGACTGGATGTTCAATCCTGGCATGCAGCTCTGCGCGTCCGGTCCGTGGTGCGACGGGACCTTGACTTCTGGCTCGATGGCATTTATGGGGCCGGTCTTGGAGTCGTAGGGGTCGGCGGCCCGTCTTATCATGACGGCCATGACGTTCTCGATTCCGAATGCCTGCTGGATTGGGAACAGCGTCCTGCAAAGTCCGGTAGTGTTGCACGAAACGACCCTGGCGAACTGCTTGCCGAAGGAATCCGCGTAATTGGCGGTCGAGTTGAACGACAGTCCCGTGAGCTTGTGCTTCTCACCTCCCTGGAACAACGCTTTCTTGCCGATAGCCTGGTAGACCTTGAGGTAGTCCTCGCCCGTCGTGCCGCCCTCCTTCTTCTTGCCAGGCGTGCAGTCGACGATGACGTCGGCGGCCTTGAAAAGCTCGTCCGCGCTTCCTGCGACCTCGATTCCGGCGTCCGCGAAAGCCGCCGCGCCGTCCTTGGCGACGTAGAGCTTGTAGCCCTTCTTCACGGCGAACCTGGCCTCCGACGTGGGCCTGGTCTTTACCACGCCGATTATCTCCATGTCGTCCTGCTTCGAGACCGCGTCCGCGACGCGCTTGCCAATCGTTCCGTACCCGTTTATCGCAACCTTCACTGACACGCTTACACCCCGACCCCCCATCGCCGGCCGCGCATAAAAACGCTGCCATCCTTTGGTGTTAAAAGCGGGGTTCTCCAAGCCACCTTTATATCCACCGTGTGGCAATATCCCCATGCTAACGATTGTCACGGATGACGTTGGCTAAGGAGGTGAAAGCGATGGAAGCTAAGTCCAGGGGCGTGCCGCCAGTGTTCGGTCTCCTAGTCCGAGGCTACATGGTGTTGGCGTCGATAGTCGCCCTCCACGCGGCAGGGTGCCTCCCTTCCAGGCCGCTGGCAATCTTCCTCGTGTCGGTGACGAGCATCTCGATGATGTTCGGCATCGGCCACCTCCTGGTGGCGGCGAAGCGCCCGTTGAAGAAGACGCCGCTCGACGTGCCGGCGATGACGGTGATATACGCCGGGGGCGGCCTCGCTATGTACTCCATCTCGCTGCTGGCTGAGCGCGGGCTCATACACGATTCGTTCATACTCCTGACGGCTTGCGCATTCGCAATCGCCATCGTGGGCGTTGTCGGATACCTGCTCGAGATATCCAGCAACGTCTGGTGCACCCTCTCAATGCCGCCGAGGCGCCGCCCGTTCAGAGTTCGGTGAGGCTCCTTGGGGCGCTGGTCAGCAGCTCGTAGCCCTTCTTTGTAACCACGATGTCGTCCTCGATGCGCACCCCTCCGTAGCCGGAGACGTACACGCCTGGCTCGACGGTGAAGACCATCCCGGGCCTGAGCGTTATGTCGACACGGGGGTTCAGCGCGCTCCCGTCGTGCGTGGCCAGCCCGAGGCTGTGCCCGACGCCGTGGATGAATTTTCCCTTGTACTTGGTGGAGTCGATGTACTTCGCGGCCGCCTCGTGAGCCTTTCCGCCCTTGACGCCCGGTTTAATCGCCGCCAGCGCCCTCTTCTGCGCCTCCAGTACGACACCATACATCTCGCGCTGCCTCGGGCTGGCCTTCCCGAGGAAGTACGTCCTCGTTATGTCGGAGCGGTAGCGCTTGTAGAGCGCCCCGAAGTCCAAGAGCACGAAGTCGCCCTTCTTGACCTTCCTGGCTCCCGCGTGGTAGTGAGGCTCGGCGCTGTTCGGGCCGGAGCCGACGATGGTCTCGAACGACGGGCCGATTGCCCCCTTCTTCTGCATGATGTAGCACAATTCCGCTGCAATCTTGTACTCTGGAACTCCCGCTTTGATGCTGTCCTGGACCTCGACGGCCGCCTCCGAGGCGATTGTGCATGCCTCGCGCATGAGCTCCAGCTCGCGCTCGTCCTTCGTTACTCTTGCGGCGATGAGCGCTTCAGAGAAGTCCACGAGCTTCGATTTTCCCGCGCACTCCTTGATTGTCAGGTACGCCTTGTGCGTCGTCTCGGGCGGGTTGAATCCGACCTTGCCGCATCCCTTGAGCGCCTTCTTCATCGCAGCGACGAACTCGTCCTTCTTGGCGAATGTGACGATGTCGCAGTCGGTGTGGGCCGCGCTCTCGTGCTCCAGCACGGAGCATATCAACGTGCAGCGCCCGTCCGGGTACATGACGGCGGCCGAGCCCTCGAAGAGCCCGTTCTCCGCGCCCGTGGCATAGAAGAAGCTCATGTCCAGATGCGGGTCCACCGAGTTCAGCAGCACGACCGCGTCCGCCTTTCCCTTTGCCTGGCCGAATATCCCCTTGACCCTCTGCTTCATGCTCCCCCGATTGCTGCATCCGTATAAATGCCTTTCACGCGCCCGGTTTTTTATACCTAGGACGCGATGAGACTAGCCATGCCCGAGAGCGGCCAAGCGGACTCGTCGGGGCGCCTCGTTACGGTGAACGAGCGCCTGCTCCTACACCTAAGGGACTACGCGCTACCCAGGTACCGGGAGGACGTGCCGCCCCAGGCGACACAGGAGGGCATCGCCGAGGCCCTCGGCATAAGGTCCAACCACGTGCCGCGCGCCGTGAGGAAGCTCGTCGGGGACGGTGCAGTCGAGGAGGTGGTCTCCCATGTTTCGGGATTCGCCAGGAGGAGAAAGGCATACTTCCTCACCGAGAAGGGCCTCGCCATCGCGGAGGGGGTTCTGAAGCGCATGTCGGCCGTCGCCGTCGACGTCGAGACCGAGGGTGGCGAGAGGAAAAGGTACACGTTTCTCGACGCGCAATACTACCTGCCTGGCAAGCCGAGCCTCACGCGGCTGTTGAAGGCGTTGGGCGACGACAACGTTGTTCGGCTGCACGATATGGACGGCAACCAGTCAAAGGAAACCGGCATCGTTGACCAGTCCGTCAATTCCCCCCGCGCCCAATACTTCTTCGGCAGGGTCGATGAATTGAAGGGGGTCGTGGGATGGCTCGCCTCAGACAACCCCCGGGTGGGCATCATCTCCGGCGTTAAGGGCATAGGCAAGACGGCCCTGGTCCACAAGGCGCTGGGCAGCGTCTCTGGGAAGAACGTCTTCTGGCACACATTCCATGCCTGGGACTCCCCCGATGTCGTCGTGCAGGCTTTCCAGGGCTTCGTCGGGGCGGCCCTGAGGGGCGGGCCGCGATTCGATGCGAGCGCCACCAAGCTGCCGGAGGCGCTCCGAGCAATGCTCCCCAAACTGAACGCCGTGGCGGTATTCGACAACCTCTACGAGCTCAGGGAGGACACCGCGAACCTGTGCCTGCACTTAATCGAAATCTTCGCCTCGACGCCGGGAGCCAAGCTGCTGGTCACGACGCGCGACGTGGGGCTTTGCCTCAAATTCCGCCAATTCGCAGCCGCGGGGACGCTCGAAGAGCTCCCGCTCCGCGGCCTGGATCGTGACAGCGCCCACCAGCTGGTCATGGCAATCGGCGGCGAGCTGCCGGATTTCGACCGGGTCTACTCCATCACCTCGGGCCACCCGCTCGTTCTGGAGATAATCAACTCGGAGGAGATACGCGCGCTCGTAGACGACGGCGGGCTGAGCCAGGAGGAGGCGCTGGTCCTCAGGTGTCTGAAGGCTTTCGACTACATCCTCGGATGAGCTGAGGCGTCTTCGGAAGGTTTCGCTTCCATCGCAACCCTTTTCATGGGAGAGCCCATTCGGGGCTGGGGTAACACGTTGACCGAACCATCGAAGCGGGCGCTGCTGAGCGTTCACGACAAGGCTGGGCTCGTAGACTTCGCCAGGGGCCTAGCGGAGCTGGGCTTCGAGCTGGTCTCATCCGGTGGCACGCACGCGGAGCTCCAGAAGGCCGGGCTGAAGGTCGTCCAGGTGTCGGACGTCACCGGCTTCCCGGAGATGCTCGACGGACGCGTAAAGACCCTCCACCCTAGGATTCACGCGGGAATACTGGCCCGGGGGACGCCCGAGCACCTCTCGCAGATTTCGGCTCAGGGGATAGCGCCGTTCGACGTCGTCGCCGTCAACCTCTACCCGTTCGAGAAGGTCGTCGAGCGCGGCGGGACGCTGGACGAGGCGATAGAGAACATCGACATCGGCGGTCCGTCGCTCGTCCGCGCCGCGGCGAAGAACCACGAGCGCGTGGTCATCGTCGTCAGCCCCTCCCAATACCCATCAGTCCTTGAGGAGTTGAGGGCGAAGGGCGCGACTTCGCCCGAGACGCGCAACAAGCTCGCCGTCGAGGCGTTCGAAACGACCGCAGCCTACGATGCCATGATATACACGTATCTACACCGTACGTACGCCAACGAGCCTTTCCCGCGCACCCTCGTCCCGGTGTTCAGGAAGCAGCTCGACCTCAGGTACGGGGAGAATCCCCACCAGCGCGGGTGCTTCTACCGGGAGGCCCGGGCGCTGAGCGAACCATCCGTCACGACGGCGAAGCAGCTCCACGGCAAGCAGCTATCCTACAACAACATTCTCGACGCCAACGACACGCTGGAGATGGTCAAGGACTTCGAGCGGCCCACCGCCGCCGCGGTCAAGCACACGAACCCCTGCGGAATCGCGTCCGCGGACGACATCCTCACGGCGTTCAAGCGGTCCGTCGATGCCGACCGCCTCTCGATATACGGTGGAATCGTCGCCGTCAACAGGCCGATGACGCTCGCGCTGGCCCAGGAGCTGAAGCCGATATTCCTCGAGGTCGTCATCGCCCCGTCGTACGAGCCGGATGCGCTCGAGCTTCTGATGAAGAAGAAGAACCTCCGGGTACTCGAGACCGGGCCGTTCGGCGCGCCCGACTCGTCCGAGATGGACATGCGCAAGGTCGTCGGAGGCGTCCTCGTCCAGGACCGGAACCTCAGGCGCCTAGACATGTCCGAGGTCAAGGTGGTCACCAAGCGCCAGCCCACGCCCGAGGAGCTCGTCGGGATGGAGTTCGCCTACCGCGTGATAAAGCACGTCAAGTCCAACTCGATAGTGCTGTGCAAGGGCGAGGAGGCCGTCGGCGTCGGCGCCGGCCAGATGAGCCGCGTTGACGCAGTCGAGCTCGCCGTGAAGAAGTCTAAGGGACGGTCCGTCGGCTCCGTGATGGCGTCGGACGCATACTTCCCGTTCCCGGACGGCATAATCGAGGCAGCCAAGGGCGGCGTGACGGCGGCGATACACCCCGGCGGCTCGATACGCGACCAGGAGGCCATCGACGCGGCGGACGAGCGCGGGATGGCGATGGTCTTCACTGGTCTCCGCGAATTCAAGCATTAAAGACGACCGCGAGGTTCGAATGTCAGAAAAGTGTGATGCTGGACCGACTTTCGACGATTACGATTCGGCGATATCCTACCTGTACGACCTGGAATTCTTCGGCGTCAAGTTCGGCCTGGAGAATACGCGCGAGCTGCTCCGCCGGCTCGGGGATCCGCACCTGGCGTACCCGACGATTCACGTCACCGGAACAAACGGCAAGGGGTCGGTCTGCGCGTTCGTCGAGTCGGTGCTGCGTGCCGCCGGATATCGCACTGGCCTATATACCTCTCCGCACCTTGTCGAGTTCACCGAGCGCACCAGGGTCGACGGCGCGGAAATCCCCAGGGAGGACGTCGCGCGCCTCGCGGGCGAGGTCAAGCGCCACGTCGTCGAGATGGCCACGGGAGCGCAAAACCAGCAGTGCACGTTCTTCGAGGCGACTACGGCGATGGCGTTCAAGTTCTTCGCGGAGCGCAAGGTCGACGTGGCCGTTATCGAGGTCGGCATGGGCGGGCGCCTGGACTCGACGAACCACATAGTTCCAGAGGCATCGGTCATCACGTCCATCGGGCTGGAGCACACGCAGTACCTCGGCGACACGGAGGCGAAGATCGCGCACGAGAAAGCCGGTATAATTAAAAAAGGGGTACCAGTAATCGTCGGAGGCTTGAGTGAGGAGGCGGCGGATGTCGTGGAGCGCGTCGCCGCCGAGCGCGGGGCGAAGGTCCTGCGCCTCGGAAAGGATTTCACATTCGATGCCAAGCCGGGGAAGAAAAATTCGACGGGCCAGCGATTTGCATACAGCGGCTTCGGCAACCTCTCGGGGGAGTACGGGATTCCCCTCCTCGGGGATTTCCAGCTCGCCAACGCGGCGATGGCCTTGGCCGCGCTGGAGGCCGCAACGCGCTTCAAGGTCGCCCGAAGCGCGGCCGTCGTCGGCCTGAAAAGGGCGTGCTGGCCTGGCCGCCTTCAGGTGTGGAGGAAAAAGCCGCTCGTCGTCCTCGACGGGGGGCACAACCCCCACGGGGCGCGCGCCCTCGCAGCCACCATCCGGGCCACGTTCGACTACGACCGCCTAGTCCTCGTCGTCGGGATGATGAAGGACAAGGACCACGCTGGCTACCTGGACCCGGTAGTCAAGCTCGCGGGCGAGGTCGTCGCAACCAGGCCGAGGTACGCCCGCGCAGCGGAGCCTGAGGCGCTGGCGAATCTGGTGAAAGGGAAGCCTGTCGCCATCGCGCGCACGGTTTCCGACGCCCTCGCGATGGCCAGGGAGCGCGCTGGACCACGCGACCTCGTCCTTGTCGGAGGCTCGCTCTTCGTCGTCGGTGAGGCGCTGGGTATCCTGCGCAGCCGACATCCAGAGCCTGGTGAATTGGTCCGGCGAATGTCCAAGCTCTATGGCATAGGTGCGTTCCCGGGGCGCGATATCGGGGGGAACGAGAGCGTGGAGATTGCCTCGCGCGACCCGTTCCAGGTGTTGATTTCCACGATTCTGTCCCAGCGGACGCGCGACGAGAACACCCATCGGGCGTCGGTGGCACTGTTCAGCGCCTACGACACGGCGGAGAAGCTGGCGAGGGCTCCAATCGCAGATGTGGAGCGACTGGTCAGGCCATCGGGATTTTACAGAATGAAAGCAAAATACATCAAGGATGCAGCCGCGAAGATAGTGGATGACTTCGCGGGCGAGGTGCCGAGGGAGATGGATAAACTCCTCACGATTCCAGCGGTCGGGCGCAAGACCGCCAACTGCGTACTCGTCTACGGCTTCGGCGTGCCAGCGATACCGGTCGACGTGCACGTACACCGCATCTCGAACCGGCTCGGGCTCGTTTCCACGCGCGAGCCCGAGGAGACGGAGGCGGCGCTGGAGAAGGCCGTCCCGCGCCGCTACTGGATAGAGATAAACCGCCTGATGGTGCGCCACGGACAGGAGACGTGCCTTCCGCGCTGGCCAAGATGCGCGGGCTGCGACCTGCGCGACATCTGCGCGCACAACCTCTCGGTGACTTTGGGAGAATGGCTTGAGAAACCTTTGCCGCCTGGAAAGGCTCGGAAGCGCAAGACGGTTGGGAGGTGATGATATGAGGGTGGATTCGCTCGTGTTCAAGATGGTTGAGCTCCCCAGGAAGGAACGTTTCACGATTGCGACTGGCTCGTCGGATTCCGTCAAGTGCGCCATCGTCAAGTTGGGCCTCGAGGGCGCGGTCGGGTGGGGCGCGGCCTCCGCAAACAGCGTGACGAAGGAGACTCCCGGGTCGATAAGCGCGGCTCTCGATGCCTTGAAGCCCCGCGTCGTCGGCAAGAACTTCTCCAGCGCTCAGATCCTAAGGGACGCGCTGGAGCGGGCCATGCCGAATGCACCGGCAGCGCGGTCCGGCATCGACATAGCCTTCCACGACGCGCTGGCGAAGGGCATCGGGCAATCCGTCGGCGAGATGCTCGGCGGCTCCGACGAACCCGTGGTCACGGACATGACCATCGGACTGATGCCCCCCGGGGATGCGGCCGCGAAAGCCAAAACGCTCGCCGGCCAGTTCAATGCGCTCAAGCTGAAGGTCGGGTCTGACCTCGAACGCGACGTGGAGACGGTCCGCGTAGTCAGGGACGCGGTCGGCCCGTCCATCAGCCTGCGGTGCGACGCGAACCAGGGCTACGATTTCGCCAAAGCGATGAGGTTCGCGGATGCCTGCGCGGACGCGAAGGTGGAGTTCGTCGAGCAGCCCGTGGCCGCCTCGGATTTCGCGCTCCTGGCAAAGGTCGCGAAGGAGTCGCCAGTCCCGATAATGGCGGACGAATCCTTCAAATCATTCAGCGACTGCGAGAAGCTGCTG
>DAIRED010000086.1:0-3074 GCA_036795795.1 Thermoplasmatota archaeon
CCCCGCACAGCTTCGCCAAGAAGTCTTCCGCCTCGTTCTCGAAGAGGCCCGAGGCCAGCAGCGCCCTCTTTATCTCCGCCGCTTCGGAAGTTGCTGGCATCCCATTCACGGTCAGTTTGCCACCATCCCTCTCGAAGACCCAGCCGACGGCGGAGTCGTATTCGAAAATACCTTCGTAGTACAGGTATTTCAGCGCCTCGCCCCGGTAATTCATTCCATCCGGCCCGACAGAAACACCATTCCATTCTATGGCCCGACCAGTCCCCACGTCGGGGGATGTCGCGGTGACGCCTTCGCGTATCGTCACTGCGACGCGCTCCATGACCGGAGTCGCCGAGTACAAATATATCTCGGGAGACATCGATTGTGAACCCGAGTACAGCACTGCTGCCAGGACCACAGTTATCGCAACCATCAGCACGACGGCGATGAGGGGACGCATTCCCCTCCGAGCCTTCTTTTTCTCATATTTTTCAAGCACCAATCTCACCGACATTCTCTCGATTCGGAAGGATATATCGGTGCCTGTCAGATGTGACTCAGATGTGATTTCGCAACCATTTTATATATCGACGCCCATTATCATCCATGTTCGGGAACGCGATGGGTCCGCAGGAGTACACGGGATACCAGACTGGCGACGTGATGATGGGATTGTTGCTGCTGGTCGTCGGACTGCTCCTTGCGTTCATGGGCGAGGACATCTGGTCCATGGTCCTCGGATTCATCGGCGCCGTAATCGGAGGCGTCGTCGGCTACGCCATCGGCTCGGTCATCTTCCCCGACTCCTGGATACTTCCGCTCGTCATCGGAATCATCTGCGCCATCATCGGGAGCATCCTCTTCTCCTGGCTCGTGGAGCTGGCGCTCTCGATTCTCGCCGGAGCGATGGCCGCCGCCGTCGCGTGGATGATTTACCCCGAGTGGTGGGTCGCGCTCGTCGTCTTCCTGGTCGTGACCATCCTGGTCTACTTCTTCATCGACGAGGTCGTGGCGGTCCTGACTGCAATCGTCGGCGGCGTGCTCGTCGGCGCTGGCATCTGGCTCCTGTCGGGGACGTGGTGGCTCGCCGCGATAATCGGCGCGCTCGCGTTCGTCGGCGGGGCGGCGTATCAGCTGTTCATTGATAAGGACTAGGTTTTTCATGGAGATATCACGAAAGGGCGTGTTCTTTGTAGCGTTGACCATCGGTGCGGTCGCCTTCGGCATTCTAGCACATCCTTGCGTACCATTTTTCATCGGCGTAGGTGCAATGATGTTTGTATGGGCAATCAAAGGCGGCTTGAGTGCGGGGAATCCCTTCAGCAGACGCGCGAGGGAAGAGGGAAAGCTGGCTTTCTCACGCAGTTACTTTAAACCTCTTGAGGATTCGGATTTTAAATCAAAGGGGCCGTTGGTGACTTCCCGCGACTACATGTATATATTCCTGTGGGGGTTGGGGCTTTTTATCGTTTATTTTGCTCTGACAGCCCTCTCGATAATGGGATGGTTGAATTACTAAACCGATGCGCGTTTCCTCATTTTGACAACCACTGCTAAGCACGCCACCGCGACAACGGTCAGAACTACAACGAGGATATATGGAGTTATGTTCTCACCCGGTTTTTCCGACATATCGAAAGTGTAAATGTTAACGTCCCAGACCGTAAACGCACGCATGTTATATATTGCACCGCACAACTCTCCGCCATCCGGTGACCATACTGGACGAACGCGGATAACACCGTGCTCGTATCCATTTTCTACGATTACTGCCATTTTGTTGTCATTGATGTCATATACAGCAATATCCCTGTTTTCTTTGATGAACGCGATTTTGCTGCCGTCCGGCGACCAGGACGGGAAGATGCCACTCTGCATTGCCTCGGTTGGTTGGGTGATATTCCCAGTTATCAAATCCATAATTTGAATTCCCATATCATCGCCCACGTCAGAACAATACGCTAGTTTGGTACCGTCAGGAGAGTATGTTGGGGCGCCTTCGTTGTAACCGGATGCCACCAATTCGGTAATACTCAAGTCGGCCAGCGATAATTCGAGAATATCATAGCTCCCATTCCTATCCGATACGAACGCCAGACGCTCGCCGTCAGGGGACCAGCTTGGTGCAACGTTGACACAAGTATCATCCGTAAGCCGCTCCACCGAAGAACCATCGATGCCCATCAGGTACAAGTCGAATGTCCCGTCCCGCATCGAAGAAAAGGCGATTTTCGAGCCGTCTGGACTGAACCGGGCATCAGTGTCGGTTCCATTCCCCGAAGTGAGCGCTTTGGTTGCACGGGTCGTCACATTTAATAGATAAATGTCCAGGCTGCCATTGGAACCATCCAAATATAGGATCCCAGCCTGCCCCCAGGACGTCGGGACTGTCGTCATCGTCGTATTAGTCAGCTGCTCCGCGCCCGTTGGAAGGATTCCAGGCTCCGGCGCCTGTACAGTTGAGTTCCTCAACCAGTCCATCCAGCCATTCTCGAACGATATACGCGTTTGATTGAAGGAAACTTGGAAAATATTGTTGAGATTCGTATCAGATGTAAGTCCCGTATTCCACCCTTTAAAATCCTCGATGAATCTGAATATCGCGTCCCATCCCTGTTCAGCCTCAACGTAGTCGAAAACAGACTCGCCAGCGATGTATGCTGGACCGACCGACTCCTCCGTGTACGCCCAACCGGAGAAGTCACCCAGCCCCGTGAATTTGCCACCCTTCAGTGCTTCCACCAAGTAATAATCTTGAGGCGAGTCTTGAACGGGAGTTTCGTGGGTTTTTTCGTAGTAGTGCATTTCGTAATAACTCGCCAAACCCTCAATGTACCAACGTGGCAAGACTGAGAACTGACTCGGCATCATCGCATGGAGTAGCGCGTGGTTCATCTCATGGGCGAGAATCGCCGCGACCGGGTCTATGGACACCCTTCCGACAGACTCCGCAGCCCACCCGGGGGGTACGAGCAGCGTTATCTTCCCCTCGTCGATGGCGTAGCCCATCGTCCCGAAATAATCACCGCCCCAGTAGCCAATCCAATCATAGAATGGCTCGACGGTGTCGTTGACTGTGAGCTCGATTTTCC
>DAIRED010000086.1:3084-8453 GCA_036795795.1 Thermoplasmatota archaeon
GTCTATGAAAACGTCCTCCGAGATGTCGGCCAGGCTCCCCGCTATAACTGCTGCACCGGCCTGATACGTTATTATGAAGTGATCCGTTTGGATTTGTCCCCCCGGAAGGCTTGGGTCATCAACGACCGCAGCCGATACGAATATTGGTTGAGCCATGATGCTGATTGCTGCAACTATGATGAAGAATCCGCGTGTGGGTGAACATATACCCATATTATCGTTCAGTCATTACATTACGATTATTAATTTTTATGTCGTCCTTCCGAAACCCATTTATCCCCATTTCATTTAGCGCAACGCGATGCTGATTCTGGGAATCGAGGGCACCGCGCACACCGCCGGCGTCGGAATCGTCGACGAGAAGGCGAACGTGCTGGCGAACGTCATCGACATGTACAAGCCGGAGAAGGGGGGCATACACCCGCGCGAGGCCGCCAACCACCACGCGGAGGTGCTCGTTCCGACGATAGAGAAGGCGCTGGCCGACGCGAAAGTCTCCGCCAGGGACATCGGGCTGGTGGCTTTCTCCCAGGGGCCTGGCCTCGGGCCGTGCCTCAGGACGGCAGCGACGGCGGCAAGAGCGTTTTCAGCAACGCTTGGCGTTCCTCTGATTGGCGTGAACCACTGCGTCGCGCATCTGGAAATCGGGCGCGCGGTCACCGGCTGCTCCGACCCGGCGCTGCTCTACGTCTCGGGGGGAAACACGCAGGTCATTGCGTTCTCCAACGGGCGCTACCGGGTCTTCGGCGAGACGCTGGACATAGGCATCGGCAACATGATTGACAAGTTCGGCCGCGAGTCCGGGATGGGATTTCCCGCGGGGCCGCTCATCGAGAAGCATGCCCTCGGCGGGAAGCGCTTGCTGGAGCTGCCGTACTCGGTCAAGGGGATGGACGTGGCGTTCTCGGGGATGCTGACCTCCGCGCTCGCGCTGGCGAAGAAGGAGCCCATGGCGGACGTCGCATTCACAATCCAGGAGACCGCCTTCGCGATGCTCACCGAGGTCACGGAGCGCGCGATGGCGCACGTCGGCAAGTCCGAGGTGCTGCTCGGAGGCGGCGTTGCGCAGAACAAGCGCCTCCAATCGATGGTCCAGACGATGTGCCAGGAGCGCGGCGCGAAGATGTTCGTACCGCCGAGGGGCTTGTGCGTCGACAACGGCGCGATGATTGCCTGGACTGGATACATCATGCACGAGGCGGGCGTGCGCATGAAGGTCGAGGAGACCGCCGTGAACCAGAGGTTCCGGACGGACGACGTGGACGTGACGTGGCGGTAGAGTACATCTGTGCGAAGGTTTTATGCCTTTAACATATATTATGCCCTGAAGGTGATAGATTTAAACGAGTTCCAGACCAGAAAGCAAAAGATAGACGTTTTACTACGGGAGCAAGGCTGGATTGTTGGCGATAAGAAGAGTGTACGTATTGAAATAGATACAAAGCAATCGAATTTCCGCACCCAGGCATATAAAATGGTCGACGAGACCTTGACGAACGACCTTGACAGCCAATATGCAGATTACTTATTGCTGGACCAATACGGGGAACCGCTTGCCATCGTAGAGGCCAAACGCACTTCAAAAGACCCTATCGCCGCCGCCCAGACCCAGGCAGAATCTTATGCCGACGATATCAAGAGCCAGCTTGGACGAGACATCTTTATTTTCATGTCTAACGGTTACGAAATATGGTTTTGGGACCGCGAGCGTTACCCTCCACGAATCGTGAAGGGATTCTTCTCCCGCGACGACCTGGAAAGGATGCGATACCAGGTCAGCAAGCGGGTACCGTTATCCGATATCGAAATTGATAGGAACATCGTTGACAGATCGAAGAGCGTCGAAAACGTGAAGCGTGTGCTGGCGCACCTTGAGAAAGGCCATAGAAAAGGGTTAATCGTGATGGCAACTGGCACCGGCAAAACACGTGTGGCCATGGCTATAATCGACTGCATGCGAAAAGCCAATTGGGCGCAAAAGGTCCTGTTCCTAGCCGACAGGAAGGCACTGCGACGCCAGGCTTATAACGATGGTTATATGGAATTCTTTCCAGAAGCTTCGAAAGGGAAAATTATCTCTGGAAAGTTCAAGCGAGACAAGGAACTTTACGTTTCCACAATCCAGACGTTCATGGAATGCTATAATCAGAAAGATGCCGAAGGCCGGAACCTGATATCCCCCGGTGACTTCGACCTCATAATATCCGACGAGGCGCACCGTTCCATATACAACAAGTGGCGCGACGTGTTCACCTACCTGGATGCCATTCAAATAGGCTTGACAGCCACTCCATCTGAAAATATTGATAGGCAAACATTCCGGTTTTTCGATTGTACTGATAATGTTCCGACGGCAATGTACGAGTATGAGGAGGCTGTCAAGGACGGTATCCTTTGCGATTTCAAGAAACACGTTTTCGGGGCGAGGACACACTTCCAAATCTCTGGGATTCGCGGAAAAGAGCTTCCAGCAGACATTAGGAAAAAGCTAGAGGCTGAGGGTAAGGATCCCGATGAGATTGATTTCGAAGGTTCGGACCTTGAAAAGAAGGTGATTGCCACCGGTACGAGCGAGTCCATCATCAGAGAGTACATGGAAAATTGCGTGATGGACGAATCGGGCGTCCTCCCGGCCAAAACTATAATATTTGCCATATCCAAGAAGCACGCGAAGCGTCTCTGGGAGGCGTTCGAACGGCTATATCCCGAATATAAAGGTAGGTTGGCACGGATCGTCGTATCGGATGACTCGCGCGCCGAAGAGCTTATTGACGAATTCAAGAAAAAGAGCATGCCGCGCATAGCGATATCGGTTGACATGCTGGACACTGGCATCGACGTACCAGAGGTATGCAATCTGGTGTTCGCAAAGCCGGTATTTTCGCATATCAAGTTCTGGCAGATGATCGGCCGAGGGACCCGTTCCAATAATGCTTGCAAGCATAAGGACTGGCTGCCCGGGGGCAAGAAAGAGTACTTTAAAATATTCGATTTCTGGAACAACTTCGAGTGGCACCAGATGCATCCTGAAGGCGATGAATCTCAAACTGCAGAAGCCGTGACTTCGAAGATATTCCTGGTGCGACTGAAGCAGCTTGAGCAAGCCATGATATCCTGCGACTCCCCGCTCGTCTCTACCCTGAAGGAGAAAGTTCTGGCTGACGTCGCAGCGCTCCCGCGCGAGTCCGTATCCGTGCGGGAAGGCATACGCCATGTCGAGAAGGCGATGTCGCCTAAATTCTGGGAGGGCGTCGGCCTCGACCCCTTGGACTTTCTGAAAGAGAAAATCGCTCCCTTCATGAGGTATAGGCCAGGCACAGACCCCAATGTAGCTTCGTTCACCTTGAAAGCCGAGCGCCTTGGGCTCGCGGTCCAGACCGGTAACACCGCCGAGATTGAGCGGCTGCGGGACGACATAGGCGGCATGCTGCAGCGGCTGCCCCGCACGCTGGACGCCGTGCAGGAGAAAGCGGAAATTCTCGACAAGGTATTAACCAAGAAGTTTTGGAAGGACGTTTCTTTTGAAGACAGCCAGATGCTAATGAAGGAATTTTCAGAGCTCATGAGGTTCATGGAGGAAGAGGAACGCAACCCGATAATCATAGACATGGAAGATGCCATTCGCCAGCGCAAAATCATCGAGTTCGGCCCCGAGATGCATGAGGAGTACGTCGACAAATACAGGGAGAAGGTCGAGAGGCGCGTCAAGGAACTCGCCGAGGGGAGCGCAGCCATCAAGAAGATGAAGAAGGACGAGGCGCTCAACGAGAGGGATTTGAATAAACTGGAGGAGGTGTTGAACAGCCCCGAGCTGTACATCACTGAGGAGAACCTGCGCAAGACGTACGGCATGCCCAAAGGCACGCTCGTGCAGTTCATCAAAAGCATCCTGGGGCTGTACAAGCTGCCCGACCCGGCGGAGAAGATAAGGGATGCGTTCCAGACGTACATCATCGAGAACAACAAGAGCTACAACGCGGACCAGCTCAACTTCATCCGCACGATACAGACTGCTTTTGCGTCCAAGCGCCACGTCGCGCTGGAGGACCTGTACGAGCCCCCGTTCACCAATTTTGGGACGGACGCGCCGACGCCGATGTTCTCCGAGGAGGAGCTGGTGGAGTTCGTGAAGATATGCGAGGAGACGGAGAGGGAGCTGGAAGCCGGCGCGTAGTTTCGGGCACCCCCCTGGCATCGCGTTTTATAGCTCGACGACAATCCATATGTCGTGAGAATCAGGGGCATCGGGTACGAAGGGAAGTCCATCGACCAGTTCATTTCAGAACTGCATGACGCTGGCATAGAGTTGCTCGTGGACGTGCGGGCGAATCCGCGCAGCAGGAAACCGGGCTTCGGCTCGCGCCAGCTCTCGGCGCGATGCGTGCAGATTGGCATCGAATACTTGGGCATGCCTTCGCTCGGCATTCCATCCGCACTCAGACGCGGCGTTCGCACGGACGAAGATCTGGCCAGGCTCTTCCTCGACTATCGCCTGAAGCTCGATGGCATGCGCAGCATCCTAGGTGGCTTGGCTCGCAAAATCGGGAAACGGTCCTGCGCAATCATGTGCTTCGAGCGCGACGAAGCGAAGTGCCACCGGAAGGTATTGTTGGAAACACTTCAGGGGGATTAATGTGGTAATTATATACAACAATGTAGTAATATTATTATATTCATTCATACATTTAGGTGATGTGTTACACACTTTCGGGAGGGAAGCATGAATTCGCTGTCGAGGAAATACCTGTCAGCCTTGAAGCCCGAACTGGACGACCTCGGGTCGGTCCGGGCGCTCGGCGAGTTCAAGGGCAAGCAGGCCCTTTTCATGCGCCAGTCTCCGGAAGCCCTCGACACCCTGAAAAAGGTGTCGATGGTCGAATCGACCGAATCGTCGAACCGCCTCGAAGGCATCCGGGTGAGCCGGGGCCGCATCAAGAAAATCGTCCTGGAATCCACGCGCCCGCAGGGGCGGTCGGAACGCGAGGTCGCGGGCTACAGGGATGCTCTGGCGACGATACACGAGTCCTGGGAGTCGATGGACTTCGACGTCAACACCGTCAAGCTGCTCCACGGGATAGTCTATAAAAACCTGGGGCTTGGCGGCTCGTGGAAGGAGAGGGACAACGTGATCCTCGAGAGGTCTGCGGACGGCTCGGAGAGGGTGCGTTTCACGCCCGTCCCCGCCAGGAACGTCCAGGAAGCGATGGATTCCCTCGTCGAACGCTACGGCGACGCCCTGGACGACGGCAACGACCCGCTGGTGGTCATCCCGCTCGCCGTCCTCGACTTCCTCTGCATCCATCCCTTCGCCGACGGGAACGGCAGGGTCGCGCGGCTGCTCACGCTACTGCTGCTCTACAAGGCCGGAT
>DAIRED010000087.1:0-8401 GCA_036795795.1 Thermoplasmatota archaeon
CCTCCTTGAACTCGGGGTCCGTCTCCAGCTTGAGGCAGGTGTTGTGCCGCCCCTGGACGCCGCAGGCGAAGAACTTCCCCTTCTTCGCTATCGCCCTGGACTCGCGGATGACCTGGCGCTGCTGCGAGTTCGTGCGCGTGAGGTACAGAACCTTCTTGTGGTCCGCCAGCGCGTGCTCTACGCACGGGACGAGCGCGCAGACGGTCTTGCCCGAGCCCGTCCCGGACTCGACGGCGATGTGCGACTGCTCCTTCAGCGCCCTGCGGACGAGGGACATGAACTCGCGCTGGTTCGGGCGGGGCTTGTAAGGGAAGAGGGACTTGGCCACGGCCCCTCAACCACCTGGAAGTTAAATATGGTTATGCGGGGGAGGGCGAAACTACTTCCTTCCTCTTCCAAGAGACTTCCTATGAAGATCTTTCAGAATGGCAATCAACTTATCCTTCTCCCCAGAGGATTCGAATGCGGAAGAAGGAATGATGACGGCGGCATTCGATGAGTAATAAAGATAGATGTCCTCAGTAGATGCGCCTATGCGTTCAATGGTCGTCCACTTGAAGGCCTGCTTTGAGAACTCGTTCGTCTCGCATAACCCTTCCTCATCAACGGTCAGGGTCTGGGGGGCCAGCATCGCCTTGTTCTCGCCATCCTCGACCTGCTGTTTCGCCCAGCGGCTTATTCTCCAGTTGAGAAGAAAAGGGAAACACGCGAGCCATATGAGGGAGATGACCGCGCAGAGGGAGAGACTCTCCAGCAAATTTTCTGTCGTCAGAGCCACACGGCCAATTAGGTCAAAGAAAAGGGGCCATGTTAGCCCAATAATCAAGAGGATGAAGGGCGTACCCAGCCATTGCAATAATATCCGCCTCATGCTGGATGGTGTGTTCTTGTAGGAATACCGAATGAACCGTGCGATGATGTCCTCGTTTATCGAATACTGAAGAGTAATTGGTAGGATTCTTGGCTTCCCTTCTGGATGTTCGATAGGTGGCTCAGCCAACAGCTTCACCTCTCGCTCGCCTTGCTCTTCCTGAAAAGCTCCTTGCTGGCCTTCTTCTTGCCGACGAACTTGCAGAAGAGGAAGCCGAAGAACGAGATGCCGAGGCGGATGAGCTTCCACGCCGACTCGTCGGACGTGACCTGGACCATGTGGACCGGGTCGTACTTGGACCAGAGCTTGCCGTGGCGCAGCGTCAGCTCCTTGCGCCCGAAGCCGTACCAGAACGACTGCTTGAAGAAGCCCGTGAACGTTTCCCTGGCGCGGTGGTAGACGATGGCGCGCTTCCAGTACACCAGCTTGTGCCCCGCGTCGACGGCGCGGAAGTTCAGGTCGACCTCCTCCGCCTCCTTGAACCAGGGGTCGAAGCCGCCGATGGCCTCGAAGACCGATTTCCTGTAGGCGAGGTTGACGCTCGGGTAGGTGACGTCGACGCCCTTGTGGAGCATCCCCACGCGCTTCAGCGAGGTGAAACCGGAGTAGCCCAGCCGCACCTCTTTCCCCGCAACGACATCAGCGCCCGATGTGGAAAACGCCTTCTCCATCTCCTCCACCCAGAGGGCGTTGCAGATGGCGTCTGAATCGACGAACGCGACGATGTCGCCCGTCGCCTTCGCGACCCCGTAGTTACGTCCCTCGCCGCGCGTGCCAGGATCGACGTAAAGCTTCACGAAAGAATGGGACTTCTCGTACTCGCGCACGATGGCCTGGGTCGAGTCGGTGCTGCACGCGTCGACGACGATGACCTCGTGCGGATGCCTCGATTGCCACACGAGGCTGTCCAGGCAGTCGCGCATGAAGTTCTGCGCGTTCCTTGCAATGATGACGACGCTTATTGCCATCCAGGCTTCTAAGAGGAGGGTTGATATATAAACGTTTCTAGATTCGGATGCAAATGTTAATATATATCGCGAGGCATTACCGTTCTCAGAAGGGACGGTGCACAAATGGAGGACGCGAGGAAGTTCGTTGCGGAGATGCTCGGGACGATGGTGCTGGTTTTCATCGGCTGCGGCAGCGCGGTCATTGCGGGAGGCTTGGATGTACCCTTGGGCGGCGTAGGCCTTGTCGGCATTTCGCTGGCATTCGGTATCTCCGTCCTCGCGATGGCATACGCGATAGGCTCGATAACCGGCTGCCACATCAACCCGGCCGTGACCATCGGCATGCTGGTCGCGGGGAAGATGAAGGGCAGGGACGCTGGAATATATATTGGGGCGCAGTGCGCGGGTGCCATCATCGGCGCGGCCCTGCTATTCGTCGTGGCCTCGGGGATGCCCGGTTACGAATTGAGCGTCAACGGCCTCGGTCAGAACGGCTACGGCGAGGACGGCTCGCCGGCGGGCTACACCTTGATGGCGTGCCTGGTCGCGGAGGTCGTGCTGACCTTCATCTTCCTCCTGGTCATCTTCGGCTCGACGAGCAAGCAGGCTCCTGCTGGCTTCGCGGGGATACCAATCGGTTTCGCGCTGGCGATGATTCACATCGTGGGAATCCCGATAACCGGGACCTCCGTGAACCCGGCGCGCAGCCTCGGACCGGCGCTCTTCGTCGGCGGGACGGCGCTCGAGCAGCTCTGGCTCTTCTGGGCGGCGCCGCTCGCGGGTGCGGTATTGGCCGCGCTGGTGTGGAAGTACGTGCTGGAATCGAAAGAGTGAAGTTGAAAGGGGCATTGATTTAAAACCTTTAATTCGGATTTGTTATTATATATCAATCGTATAGATAAATTTATAAATCCATATTTACATATATTCATGGGTTAAAATGGCGACTTCCATCTCAGTTAGCGAGGAAACGCGCAACAGCCTCGTCGCGATGAAGATGAGCGAGGGGTTCTCCAGCATCGAGGAGCTCCTTCAGAGGATGATTGTCGAGCGCAAGCGAAATAAATTGCTCGAGGCCAGCAAGAAGTTCCGCTCGCGCATAGACGGAAAATCGATGGGCGTGAAGGACCTGGTAGGATGATGTACGTCGCAGATGACAGGTTGATTGCATGATGTTCGTCATCGATGCGAACGTCCTCTTCTCGGCGCTCGACGACATGGACTCGAACGCTGGACGCTTGCTTCTAAAGGCTATCTCGGGCGATGTGAAGCTCTACTCGACCGAGCACGTGATGGTCGAGATGCTCGACATACTCGTGAGAAAGCTGGATTACTCCGAGGACGACGTGGACGAGGCCGTGAAGGCGCTGCCAGTGGAGTGGGTGGACTCCGAGGTTTACGCCTACGAACTCAAAGCTGCGAAGGGCATACTCAAGGACGAATACGACGCTTCGCTGTTTGCCTGCGCAGCTCTGCTCGGTTGCGATGTCTTGACTGGCGACAAGGCTGTCCTGGCCGCGATGTTTCGAGATGTAAAAGTGCTGAAACTAAAAGACGCGCTCTAGAGAAAGAAAGTTATTTATGTCTGAAATCTATCCCTGTAGATATAAAAGGGATATAAATGAACGATAAGCTGCTCGTCTCGTTTACTCCCGAACAGCGGGAACTTATAGATTCACTGGAAGGACTGATGGGTAATAGTAAGGCGGAAGTTGTACGCGTAATTGTAATGTCTTGGCTAAGTGAAAAAGGTTATCTTGAAAAACAAGATAAATTAAAATCAGGGGGAATGAACCTTGGAAAATAAACAAGTTAAATTTCATAGAAATAATAGCTTAAATGATTTAGATGGAAAACAATGGATTCAATTATCAAAATCATTCTGGTTTCAAAAAGGACTGGGAAGCAATCACGATGAGTCGGAATTTGAAAAGTTACACCCCGCCCCATTTTCATATCAAGACATACAAAAGCTAATACTAATGTTTACAAAAGAGGGAATGACGGTACTTGATCCATTTTGTGGCGTTGCCTCAACTTTGAAGGCTGCGGCATTATGCGGAAGAAATGCTATAGGTATTGAGATTTCAACAAAGTGGGTCCGGATTGGTAAGCAACGACTAGAAAAAGAACTACCCAAACAAATCCGGAAAATGATAGAGTTAAGGATAATATCTGGGGATTGCACAGCACGTCTTTCCAATTTTGACAAAGAAAGTATAGATTTCATTGTTACTAGCCCGCCATATTGGGGGATATTAAATAAAGTGCCAGACCATAAAATAATCAATACGCGAATAAAAAAAGGTCTAGCGACTAAGTATTCGACCAGTAAGAATGATTTAGGAAACATAGAAAAATATTCTGAATTTCTAAATAGGATAGAGAAAATATCGAAAAGATGTTACCGAGTTCTCAAAGATAAAAGGTATCTTGCGATTATTGTGGGTGATTTTAGAAATGGCGATAAATACTATACGTTTCATAATGATGTTCAAAATATCTTTGAAAAAAATAATTTTTCGCTACAGGGGGTTATTGTTTTAATTCAAAATAACAAGAAATTATATCCATATGGCTATCCATACGCGTTTGTACCGAACATCCATCATCAATTTATTTTAATATTTAAAAAATGATATTTAAGTAATATCTCCTGGCAATGCTAATTGAGCAACTGTTTGCGCAAGCCGCTGCATCTCCGGGGATTCAGGTGTTTCATCAAAGTCCTTTGGTATTTTACCCTTCTTTTTGTCTACTTCACGAAGCAGAAGGTACAATGATATTGAAGCGGCATATCGATCCTCGATTATCTTAACTCCCTCATCTTTAATATTCGAATTTTTTAATATACTTTTAAAATGGCAATTATCAAGACTAACAATTATCGAGGAATCCTTACCACCAGTAAGGTGGATTTCACCTACGCTGGATTCTGTATACCCTAATGATGCCCATAGTTCTTCGCCCTTTCTGATCGCTTGGATATGTGCCTCGGGTATTGTATCTTCACCCATTACTTTTTTCCTTTTAATGGGTTCAACGCAAATAACTTCTCTTTCAATTACCAATGGTTGTCCCATTGGTATATCTAGTATAAATTTTATAAGCTCCCGTTGTCCAATTCTGACAGAATGAGGGCAATAAATATGATATGAAATTTTACCCTGGCGTAGCTTTGAAATACTTTTTTCTTTGGTCAAATCCTTCGAATGGGTAATGTGTAACTTTTTAATGTTTTCCCCATCTAGATATGAGTCTATTGCATTGGTTTCTAATCGTATTAAGGCGTTTCTCCCTTTCTCAACAGGTATTGGCTCTCTCCTATTTGTAATACGTAAATAAGTAGGATTATCCAATAATTTTGGCAGTTCCAACTCAATATCTTGAATTTCGTCTTCATCATTCGTTTTTTCATCACGCTCTCTTTGTTCTATTTCGGTTTCACTCTTATTTTTTCCAGAATGGATTAATAAATCTTTTAACATAGGATTCTTATTTATATATTTACCCAATAATTTTTTAATGTTGGATACATCTTTTTTACTTCGAGCATTAATAATTTTATTTTTCCTTTCAGATTCAAAGGCCAGTAAATTACGATCATTCTTAAGGTGCTGAATAACTTCATCCATAATGATATCTTTTAATTCGACTTCTTTAAATCGATCACGAGTACTAGTGATTAATTCTAATTTCGCATAATCTGTTAGAAAGTCGCAATCTATGTGAACAATGACGTACTCATGTGACCACTTAAGATTGGCATTATCCCGTAAATAGATTGAAGATTCAAAATCATGTCTTTGCCCATTTAACGTAAAGAAGATTGCAGAATTGCCTACGACGAGTCCTTTTCTTATCTCGGTCCACCTTACACCTTCTTCGATAGGATTTAATATCCAGTAATTCAATCGAATTTTCCCATTTCCCGCAAGATCAATTTCATATGTATTATTAATTTTAATTTCAACTTTTTCCCCGCGACCACCGTGCCATAATCTAGGAGCTAATCCATATAATGCTTTATCTTTATTTGGATAATTCTTTCGCCCTTCGTACAATTTAATAGGGAGTACTGGATCAAATAAGGATTGACTTAAATATTGATAACCGGTTCCAGATGCATGAAGTACATTACTTACACCTTTTGGAATGTTATATGAAATAAGTTTAATTATCGTCCCACTTTCGAAAGCAAATCTACAATCTCTCGGATTTATAGTTAAAATCTTCCCATCTGATGAATTGACGCAATACTCCCAAACGCCTTTTTTATAAAATTGCCGCGCATTCGATGGATTTCGATATCGTACGATACTCCAACCGATTAAGTCTTCTTGTCCAGGCCTGAGTAACTTCGGATGTTTTTTAGAGATGACTAAACCATATTTACAAAAACTGAATGATGTTTGTCCCCCTTGCCCAAACGCGCCTATCAGATAAAATTTTGATACCTTATAATCTGCATTCAAACTTAATAATGTTTGTGGAAAATCTGAGGGATGTTGCCCAATACCCTGGTCATGAATTTCAACAGTTGGTCGTTTCGGTTCATCTCCATCAAAAAACTTTACCTTTATATTTGTAGCCAATTGATTTAAATATTTCATGTCAGCATCCTTGAGGAATCCTCCTGAAAAATGGTAAATTTTTTCAACTGCTTCTCGTGGAGTTCTCGATTCCTTTAAAGTAGGGGTAAGCTCCGCTGACAATTCTATCATCGCATCCATGGCATTTGTAATTCTTTCTGTTATCCCATCAAAAGGATCGGCCAATGATGAAAGGACACTACAGTTACCTGGATTATTTCCTAAAGGAACCCATTGAATTGCATTTCCAAAATCAGAAATGATTTTCTCAATATCTCTTGAGTTACGTGCATCTAAAATACGATCAAAATTATTTTTCATTATTATTCCTCCTTGATTTTCCAGTTTATTAACACATTTTTAAAAGCGTCCCAACTGACATAATAATCGTCTGTTTTAAATTCTGTTTTAATAACCTCTTTATCTTTTCCAGTTTTAAATTTAAATACAATTGAATTATTGATGAACACGATATTTAAGTGAACCCAATCATTATTACGAATATCTCTTGCTTTCTGAAAATCATTTTTAATATTCTCAAAAGGGATGTACACTAGTTTCTCAGATCCCCGCACTATGAATGCAAAAACAACCGGATTATTTGATCTTTCAATTATATCTTTATATGATAATGAATACCATAGATATTCTCCTTCCTCACCATCATAGATTACTGAATTTGAATATTTTACATACAAATTATTATTCAATGTTATCCAAGATGTATCGCGTTCTGTCACTATGCCAAAACCCGTTATATATTTAACAAATTTCTTTGCTGTTTCCCTAGATTTCGACTGCCCATGTTTATATCGAATACCGTCTAAAATTGCATTTTCTCTCTTTTTTACTATAGATAAATCAATAGTATTAAATTTTTCGATGGATTCTTGTGAATTTCCATAATCGTTGAGAATTACGATTTTTACAACGTGGTCTTTATATTCTGGCATCGCTATACTTATTCGACCATCCTTCAATATTACAGTTTCGCGAACCTCTATGCACCCGTCTATTTCTATACGCATACTATCACAATACTACATAGAAAAGCCGATATAAAAGGTTTTCTATTATAGTGCCTCAGTCCCTTATCCCGACCTCGCTGACGGTGATGACAGCCTCTGCCTCGGGCAGGTTCGGCGAGTCGATTAGCCTGGCGATGCGCTTGCCGCCCTTGCTCTTGCGCAGGTAGAGACGGAACGTCGCGGTGTGGCCGACGATGTGGCCCCCGATGGGCCGCGTCGGGTCGCCAAAGAACGTGTCCGGCTTCGCCGAGACCTGATTCGTGACGAGGATGAGCGCGTTGTTCATGTCACCGAAGTGGAGAAGGTCGTGCATGTGGGTGTTGAGCTTCTGCTGGCGGTCCGCGAGCGTCCCGCGCCCGATGTACTCCGCCCGGAAGTGGGCGGTCAGCGAGTCGACAATCATCAGCCTGACTTTGTTCTTCTTCACAATCTCTTCGGCCTTCTCGACCAGGAGCATCTGGTGGTGCGAGTTGTAGGCCCTCGCTACGTGGATGCGCTTGAGCGCCTCCTCGGGGTCCATCTCCAGCGCCGTCGCCATCTGGACGATGCGCTCCGGGCGGAAGGTGTTCTCGGTGTCTATCATTATGACGTCGCTGTCCAGGCCACCCTTGTCCTCGGGCAGCTGGGCCGTGACGGCGCACTGGTGCGCTATCTGCGTCTTGCCCGAGCCGAACTCGCCGAACATCTCGACGATGGACTGGGTCTCGAACCCGCCGCCCATCAGGTCGTTGAACGCCTTCGAACACGTGGTCAGCTTAGTCACGGTCTTGCGGCGTTCCAACACGACGTCGCCGGTCTCGAACCCGCCGACCTCTGCGTTCTTCTTCGCTGCGGCGATGATTTTAGCGGCCACGGCTTCGCCGATTTCCGTGAGCTCGGCCAGCGTCTTCGGCGACTCGACCGCGAGCTGCATTATCTTCGTGTACCCGGCTTCTTTCAGCTTCTCCGCGGTCGCGGCCC
>DAIRED010000088.1:0-8365 GCA_036795795.1 Thermoplasmatota archaeon
CGGAGAGCTGGTCGTCGACGTCGAGAAGCTGGCGGACGCCATCGACGACGTGCGCGCCACCGACCCGTTCGCCATCGTCGAGGGCCACCTCAGCCACCACCTTCGGCCGGACGTTTGCGTGGTGCTGCGATGCTCCCCGAAGGTCCTGCGACCGCGGCTGGCAGCGCGCGGCTACTCCGAGAAGAAGATTCGGGACAATCTGGAGGCCGAGGCAATAGACCTCATACTGGTCGAATCGCTCGACGCCTGCAGGCGGACGTACGAGATCGACGCCACCCGCAAGAAGCCCGAACGCGTCGCGGGCGACATCTCGAAAATCATCGCCGGAAAGATTGACGGCTTCCAGCCCGGATTGGTCGACTGGAGCGCGGAGGTGCTCTCGTGGTACTAGACGAATACCGCAAGGATGCCGACGCCGTTCTGGACCCGATGGCGAAGGCCATGGGCGACACGCACCCGGACACGCTGACGTGGAGCGCACTCGGATGCGCCATCTTCGCGGGCGTGTGCTTCGCAGCGAGCGGTCTCTGGGACCAGCGAACCGGGGCGATTTGGCTCGTCGTCGGCGCGGTTTTCGTGCTGATAAACGGTGTCCTCGACGCGTTGGATGGCAAAATCGCCAAGATGTCTGGCAAAGCCTCGAAGCGCGGCGACCTGCTCGACCACGTCGTCGACCGGTACTCCGACTTCTTCATGCTGGGCGGCATTATGCTCAGCCCGTACTCGCACCATATGGTGCTGGGCCTGGCGGCGCTGATGGGCGTGTTCCTGACGAGCTACATGGGCACCCAGGCCCAGGCGCTCGGCGCCCGCCGCGACTACGGCGGCGTCCTCGGCAGGGCGGACCGGCTCGTCCTGATGATAGCGATTCCGCTCCTCCAGTTCATCCTAATCTGGTTCGAGTTCCCCAGCGCAATCCCAATCTACGAGGGGCTGTCCCTGAACCTGATAGAATTGATGCTGGTGTGGTTCGCCGTCGCCGGAAACCTCACGGCGATACAGCGCGGGCTGAAAACGTGGCGGGCGCTCGAGGGCAAATAGTCAGCGCGCCAGCCTCTCGCTCGCCTCGGCCTTCGATTCGGGCTCGCCCTCGGTCGCGGGTTTCGCCTTTTCTCCCGAGCCTGGCTTGCCCTTTCCGCGCGGCTTCCCCTTCACCCTGTAATAAGTCAGCGGATGCTGCATCCACGGCCTCCCGCACAGAGAGTCGGCGCCGACGCAGATACCGTACGACTTCATGGTCGAGCACTCGGGTGGCAGGTAGTCCACCCCCGAGGTTACGCCCGTGATGTGGTCAACCTGGTAGCGCGTCATGTGCTCGTTGAAGTCCGGCGACGCCGCGAATATCGCCATGATGACCTCGTTGTTCATCCCAACGGCGTGGAGGAAGGCCACGAGGGCGAAGCGCGCGCTGTGGGGCATGTTCTTCCCCTGCTCCACCATCCGGATGTAGCTCCTGATGCACGGTGGCATCCTCAGGAAGCTCACGCGCCCCATCTCCTTCGGCTTTATCTCCTGGCGCTTCTTCTCCAGCGCCTCCTTGACTCGGGCGAGCGGCGCTCCGAACGAGCCGATGATGGCGTCGGTGACTGGCAGCGGGAGCTCCCCCTCGATTCTCTTCTGGAGAGCTTGCTGGCACAGTCGCACGAGGCGGTCCTTCGAGACGAGTGCTCGCCCGCGCCTGACGTCCTGGTTCGAGAGCTTCCACTCGGGGCTTCGCATCTGCGCCGAATACGCGAGGAAGTCTGAGAAATGAACGCTCGGCCCGTCGGGACCGGAATCGGCGTCGATGCCCAAATCGCGCGCCACGCCCATGACGTCGTCCAGCTCCTCCCGGGCCAGCAGCGTCGACGCATGCACGGCCTCCGCCAGCGCGTAGCGCGAGACCAGATAGCCGTCGCCGGCGCAGCTGACGAGCATCCTGGCGATGGGATACGAGAAAAGTTCGACGAGCGCGTCCGCCTCGCCCATCAGGGTGGTGGGTTGGACTAGGCCGCCTTCTATTGCCTCCATGACGCGGCGTTCGCCTCGCTCGCGCGCCCTCGCCAGCGCGGCCCCGGCGACGAGGTCGTCGAGCCCGATGCCCTGCGCGAGCACGTGCTGCCTGGCCTCTGAGAGGAACGGATACCTGGCCAACCTGACGGGGTCCATCGGGATGGCAAGCGCTTCGGGGGAGATAACCGTTTCCGTTAAGTACCCGTGCGGCGATGAAGGGACGTGGCGTCGATTCACGTCGCTGGCGGCGGGGAAATCCAGGTTGGGAAGATAGTCTGCCTCCTCAGGAATTACAGGGCCCACGCCGCTGAGATGAAGTCCGCTCCGCCGAAGGAGCCGTACTTCTTCCTCAAACCCTCGACGTCCATAATCCACGACGGCGGAAGAATCGCCATCCCGCCGCACTCGAAGAACGTCCACCACGAGGTCGAGCTGGCGGTCGTCATCGGGAAGGTTGCAAAGGGAGTCTCAAAGGCCTCCGCCATGGAGCACGTCTCGGCGTATGCGATCCTAATCGACGTCACGGCGCGCGACGTCCAGGACGAGGCGAAGAACGACAGGCGCCCGTGGGCGGCGGCGAAGGGCTTCGACACCTTCTGCCCCATATCGGACGCCGTCTCGGCGGCAAAGGTCCCCGACCCGCACAACCTGGGCATCTGGCTCAAAGTCAACGGCGAGTTCCGCCAGCGTGGCAGCACGTCGCAGATGATATTCGACGTGCCGACAATCATCGAGTATGTCTCGGGAATAATGACCCTCGAACCGGGCGACGTCATCGCCACCGGCACGCCCGAGGGCGTCGGACCCATCGCGAGCGGCGACGTCGTGGAGGCCGGGGTCGATGGCGTCGGTGCTTTGAAGGTCAGCGTAGCGTGATGTTGGCGGCGCTGGCTTCTGTTTTCGGCGATTCGGGTTTCCTCCGTGCGAGGTAAAGCCCCGTCACGACCATCGCGACGGCGCCGATGGCGCTCAGTACGACGAACGGCGCCTTTATCGTGTAGGCGTCTGCCAGCACGCCGCAGATGAAGGAGAACAGGAAGCCCCCCGTCAGCTGGGCCGTGAAGACAATCCCGAATGCGCGCTCGGAGCGCCTGTTGCCCGTGCGCTCGGTCACGTAGGCGAAAAGGGCTGGATACGTCATGAAGAGCCCGACTCCGTAGAGGAACATCGCCAGTACCACAATCCACCGCGAGGTCGAAAGTGCAATCATCAACCCAGATGCGATTATCAGCGCGTACGACGCGACGATGGCGTTCCCCCTGCCGACCTTTGACGTTATCTGCCCGAATATCAGCGTGAAGATTGCGCCGGTGCCGACCCAGAGGGCGATGACTAACGCGTAGATGCCTATGTCCAGACCGTACGCATCCTGAAGCATCAGGGGGGCGTAGTTGACGATGATGTTGTACCCCGCGCCGCCGACCGTCAGGGGAACGAGAAGGATTCCGATTCGACCGAGCGCGTCGCGCCAGGACATGTCGGCGCGCGAGTCATGTCCAGCCGGGGCGTACCCCGCGTCGGAGCCTACCTTCAGCGCCACGCCAACGATGGCGGCCGTCAGGCAGATGGCGCCCCAGAGCGCGAACGAGCTCTGCCAGTCAAATATCGCGCCGAGGGCGCCCGTGGTGACGAACGCCAGGAAGACGCCCATGTCCCCGAGGCTGCTCTGCACGCCCATGGCCATGTCGATCTTCCCGTTGGCGTACTTCTGAGCGACGAGCGCCAGACCGAGTGGATGGTAGACGGCGGCGCCGATTCGCATCCCGATGACGAATACAAGCAGCGAGGCGAAGTCCCATACGAAGACCATCATCGAAGCGAAGAGGAACATCGTCGCCATGCCCAGCGTCAGCGCCCGCACCGGGCTGAACCTGTGCGCGTACTGGCTGACGAGAAGCTGGACGACCAGGGTGACGAGCAGGCCGGCGGCCGTGAGCGCCCCGATGTCGGTGTAGCTCAGGTCGAACCTGAGCTTTATGACCGGCAGGACGAGCGGCAGGACTGCCAGCGCCCCGTCGTTGGCGAAATGGTAGAGCCCGACCGCCGTCAGCAGCCTCGTGCCTGGCTTCATGCGCTCCCGGATTGCCATCGGTATTAATAGGGATGCCCAAGGAGCTAGGCGCAGCACAGATGGAAAGCACCCTGGGATGGGAACGCAATGGCGACACAGAATGGCGCTGGGGGTCTCCGGCCGAATTCGCGTGCCAGCTTTGCCGAGAAATGCGCCCGCCTGCGAAGATGAGGGTTGTCCCCCGCCACTAACGTTCCGCTTCACAGGAAGCTCAGCTCTCTCCGCGGACATAACCCATATGCGGGGGATTGTCGGGCGTCCGGGTTGTCATCGGGTCATGGTGCGGCGTCCCGCCGCTCTCCCCGAGGGACCCATATGGGCGCTCGTGTAGCCCTTCGCCTTGCCATGCGCATCATTGGTCAGCGCATTCTTCGTGGCGCGGGCAATGATATGAGATGGTCCTAGGATATAAAAATGCCTACATCCCCTCGAGCTTCTCGATTAGCTCCTTCACGGGCATCTGGGTGGTGACGAGGGGGATGCCCTCGAGCGTCGCGAGGCGGATTGCCAGCTCGTCCACCTGCTCCGGCTGGACGTAGACGACCATCGCCGGTTTGAGAGGATGGGCGCGGATGGCAATCATCGGGCTTCGACCGTATTTTACGCCGGTGAAAAGCAGGGCGCGCTCGCTGCTCCAGCCGTATATCTTGAGGTAGTCGGCAGAGCCCAGCGACGTTATCGCCCTCAGGCTGTCGATGACCGTGAACCCGTGTATCGCCCGTATCAGGCTGACATCCTTGGTGATGTTCCTGCCGGCAATCTCTTTCACGAAGACCGACGACGGGACGCCCGCGTGGAACTCGCGTATGCTCATCACGGCCTCGTGCTTGTCCGACGTCTCGAACTGCTTGGCCACCGGGCTGCCAGAGTCGCGGTCGAGCTCGATGATGGCCTCGATTATCTTGCGGACCGTCCCGACGCCGGGGGACTTGCGCCGCCCGGATTCGTAGTCGCTGACGACGGACGGGGAAACCTTCAGATGCTTGGCTATCTCCTGCTGCGAGATGTGAAACGTCTCCCGCCACTTGCGCATCGTCTTCCCGGGGTCCTCGGAGAGCGCGATTTCTCCGGCCATCTTCTCCTTCAGGCGCTCAATCACGCACCATAATCCGCGCCCGGGGTTAAAAAGTTGCCGAGCGCGAGGTTTAATAACCCCTCGGCCATATGCGCCGCCGCCCGACGGGTCCGTGGGCTAGCTTGGTCTATACTTGGGCGTTCGGGACGCTCAGACCCCGGTTCAAATCCGGGCGGACCCACTTATCTTTTTATCAAATCTATTCGTGGGTCCGCCCTCTCTCGGGTGAAATTCATCCAGTTGGTTCATTTCACCCTCGATCCGGGCGGACCTGCTGCATTATGTTTTTGTTATCAATCGCTGAGGAGGGCTCCCGAAGAGGACTAGCGGTCTCCGTCATTCTGGATTTGAGGAGCTAGTCCGAATCCACAGCGAGAGATTTATTCAGCGGCATCTCGCTGTGGTAAGGACTAGCGGCTTCCGTCAACAAGGATATGGGGAGCTAGTCCGGCTCCACAGCGAGAGATTTATTCGGCGGCATCTCGCTGTGGTTATGGTAATCCCGCGGTTTTCCGTCCATCATTTTATTTACTCCGACCGCATTTTCCGAATCATGAGCATGTCAAAGGGCAAGCTGATTGCCATCATCGCCGTGATTGCAGTGGTAGCCATAGTCCTCGGGACCGCGCTGTGGTGGATAGGGACATACAACGGCCTCGTGAAGGAGGAGGAGAAAATAGACAGCCAGTGGGCGCAGGTCACGAATGTCTACCAGCTGAAGATAGACCTCATCCCGCAGCTCGTCTCCATCGTCTCGGGGTATCAGGAGTTCGAGGCCTCAACCCTCACCAACATCACGGAGCTGAGGACCCAGTGGATGGAGGCCGACACCACCGACGAGCAGGTAAACGTGACTAGCAGGCTCGATTCCCAGCTCAAGACGATTCTGGTCACATACGAAAACTACCCAACACTGCAATCTGTCGCACTGGTTAGCGGCTTGATGTACTCTCTGGAAGGGGCGGAGACGCAGGTCGCGGTGGAGCGCATGCGCTACAACGAAGCAGTGCAGGAGTACAACGCCCACCTGAAGTCCTTCCCCGCGAGCATGGTCGCGGACCAGGGCGGCTTCGAGGAGCGTGAGTACTACGTAAGCGCGAGCGCACCGGCGGCGCCTTGAGCGGGTAGGGGAAAATGAGGCGCCTTGCATTCTTCACGGCTCTGATAGGCATCTCCCTGAGCATAGCAGCTCCCGCTTGCACAGGGACGGAGTACCCTACGCTCGAATACTATGTCACCGACCAGGTCGGCGTGCTGTACGGCTCGGAGATATACGACATTGAGGGCGTGTGCGCAAGCGTCTATTCGCAGACAGGGGCTGAGATGGCCGTCCTCGTCGTGAACACCACCCAACCGGATGGTATAACGATATTTACAGTGGAGACGTTCGAGAAGAATGGCTTGGGTCAGGAGGGGGAAGATAACGGCTTGCTTTTGGTCGTCTCTACCGGGGAGAGCGCCTGGCGCATCGAGGTCGGATACGGCCTCCAGGGGGTTCTGTCCAACTCAAGGGTCGGCATGCTGGCCGACGATGTCCTGGTCCCCCACCTTAACCAGAGCTATTACTACGACGGAATTTACGAAACGGTCTTGGCGCTCGGCCAGATTATCGTCGATGAGTACGTCGGTGAACCGGCGAAAGAGAAAAACCCGTATCCGATATCGTTCATTCCCCTCACTTTCTGGCAGCTGGTCCTCGCAATCGTTGTCATTGTGGTCCTCACCATCGTCACGAAGGGGCGCATCATCTTTTGGCTGCCCTTCCTGCTCTCCGGGGGAAAGGGCGGTAAGAATTGGGGCGGCGGCCGCTCTGGCGGCGGCGGGGCGGGCGGCAAGTGGCGGTAGCTATCGTCACATTGCATTCCGTTTGGCCACCCCCCATAACCTTAATATCTGCTGATATATATAAAGGTCCGAACAAATGAAGACCGTAATTCTCTGCATAGACCGGGACAACGACATCGGCGTCAAGGGCAAGGTCGATGGCCCCATCATAGGGCGTGAGGAGAACGTGAGGGCCGCGCTGGCGCTCGGCCTAGCCGACCCCGAGGACGCCGACACGAACACGGTCCTGGCCGCCATCAAGCTGTACGACCAGATGACGAAGGACGGTGAGAACGTCGAGGTCGCCACGATATGCGGCCACACGGATGTTGGCTACAAATCGGACCGGGCGCTCGCCCGTCAGCTTGAGGAGGTCATCGAGGTCGTCAATCCGAACAACGCAATCCTCGTGAGCAACGGAGCGGAGGACGAGTTCATCATCCCGATGATATCCAGCAGGCTCAAGATTGACCACGTCCACGACGTCTACGTCAAGCAGAGCCGCGAGCTCGAGAGCTGGTACTACTACATCGTCAAGTCGGCGCGCGACCCGAAGCTGCGGACGAAGATTATCGCCCCCGTTTCCCTGGCGTTCATCCTCGTGGGATTGTTCTACCTCTCTCCACTGATATCGGACATCTGGAATGGAAACAGCACTGGCCCGGTGACCCCTTACGCTCTGCCGACCCTCTCGACCCTCATAGGAATCTACATCCTCTGGCGGACGTACTCCGTCGGCGACGCGATCGTCATCGGGGCGAGGAAGACCCGGGATTCCGTGTACGACGGCGACCTCTCGCTCATCTTCTATATAGGGGCGATATTGCTGGTGGCCACGGGAATCGTGAACGGGGTGAACGATGCGTCCGACAGCCCGGTCACCGGGTGGTTCCCGCAGGGCGTCCTGTTTTTCACCACGGGCATCCCCTGGTTCGGGGCGGCCGCGATAGTGCTAGAGGTCAAGGTGGCGGTGAACGCCGTCGTGTTAAGGGACAACGTGCCCGCCAATTTCTGGGGCCTAGTCATCTCAATCGTCGGCCTGACGTTCCTCTCGCTCGCGGCCTTGCACTACATCGAGCGGCTGATAGATATCCCCGAGGCTCCGGGCGACCAGAGCATATTCATCGAGGTTTCCGTGGGGGCCGCGATATTGCTGGTCGGTTACGTGCAGCAGCGCAGGACTCGACTGGACACGGGAACCGTGCGCGACAGGTGGCGGAAGTAGGCGCGTCAGCGAACGGAGTCGACGCCAGGAAACCGTTATCTACACCGTCGCGTATCACAAAACAAAAATGCGGGGATAGCCCAGCCCGGTAAGGCGCAGGATTGCTAATCCTGTGCTCTTTGAGCCCGGGGGTTCAAATCCCCCTCCCCGCGCTGCTTTTCTTATAGTTGCATCCAGG
>DAIRED010000089.1:0-3117 GCA_036795795.1 Thermoplasmatota archaeon
AACTACTGGGTGTCGATGCCGATATCGGGCGGGTACGCCACCCTCTTCTCGGTCATGATAGACATCGAGGGCGGGCTCATTACCACGGACTACATATTCGCATGCATGACGTACAACTACACGAATCAGGCGAGGGTTGGCATGTCTTTTTCCGGGTTCGGATGGGCCGGTACGAACTACGCTCTGAAACCAGGAATGGTGGTCCTCCTGAACCGCGCGGGTTGCGACCAGACTACCTCATACGCCTGGTCGGTGGAGGTACTGACGCCGGGCGCGTAGGTCGCACCTTTTTTGTATCCTATCGCCATCCCCCCTCGGTCCTACCATGAAAATCCTCGCAGGCACGGCATCACGCAGGCTCGCGACCAGCCTCCACACGGAGACGGGAGCTCCCGTCCTGGGCGCGGAAATCAAGCGCTTCCCCGACGACGAGTGCTACGCGCGAATACTCGACGATATCAAGGGCGAGGACGTGGTAGTCGTCCAGAACACCTATCCGGACAAGAACCTCGTCGAGCACCTCATCCTGCAGGACGCGGCGAGGCTCGCGGGGGCGAAGCGCGTCTTCTCGGTCATCCCTTACTTCGGCTATGCCAGGCAGGACAAGCAGTTCAAGCCCGGAGAACCCGTCACCGCGAGGTTGATGGCCCGGACGGCTGAAGCCAACGCCGACGGGACGATTCTAATAGACATACACAATATATCAACGTTAGAAGAATACCGGAAGAAGGCCGTGAACGCCTCGGCGATACCGTCGCTCGCGCGGTTCCTTACGGCCCACGAGAAAATCGACGTCGTCCTGTCGCCGGACAAGGGCTCGCTCGGGCGCGCAGGCGAAGCCGCGAAACTTATGAAGTGCCGCTTCGACCACCTGGAGAAGACGAGAATCGACGATTCGACCGTCGTCATCAAGCCGAAGGAGCTCGACGTGGCGGGGCTCTCGGTCGCGATTGTCGACGACATCATCGCGACGGGCGGGACCATCGCCGCAGCCGCGGAGCAGCTCAAGAAGCGCGGCGCGAAGCGCATCGTCGCGGCCTGCACGCACGGGCTCTATACCAGCGGCGGGCTGCAGAGGCTGCGGGGCGTCTGCGACGCGGTCTACTCGTCCGACACCATCGAAAACGAGTCCACGGCGTACTCCCCCGCCCCCGAAGTAGCGGCGGCGCTCCAATCTATATCTATATAAACCACCCAGGTTCGCGTTCGAGGGATGTACCAAATCCTATTTAAATAGTCCCGGGCTTTTACTCAAACAATGTGTGCAAGGGCTCTACCTAAATCGTTATATAGGCGCGCGCAATTACGCGAATGGGGGCTAGCAGAGCCGATTGTACCGATAGTTGGATAGGAGGAAATCGAATGAAAAACAGCATTATAAAGGCAGCAAGCCTGCTTGTCGTGGCCGCCATGGTGGCCATGGTATTCGCGGGAGTCCAGGCGGCGCCAGTCCAGCCTTACACGAGGTTCGGGGACGACGCAGCCAACGACACGACGCCCGTGAGCTCGCTTGTTACCGCTTGGATAGATGGAGTTGAGTATGGGAGCACGACCTCTGACGCGAATGGTTACTACGTCCTTGAAACCAGGGGCGACGAAACCGACACCACCAACGAGAAAGAGGGCGGATTGAACGCTGACGCGATCCAGTACGTCATCGGCGGCAGGCTGACGACGACATCAGCCGGTTCGTTCTGCGCGCAGACCGCCACCTACACCGCTGGCGCCATCCTGGAGGGACCTCTCTCAGCGTCGGCGACCGTGCCGAGGCTTCTGAAGATTAACAACATATCGACGGAATCCACCATATCTGGCGGACCGACCGACTACATAGTCATCTGGAACCCTGCCGGTGCGACCGCGACGATAACGGAATACTCGCTCGCCGTGGGAACGGCGGCATCCCAGCCGATCATCGCCGGCGACATACCGACCCAACTTTACGCCTGGAACAGCGCCACGGTGGCGGCTTCCGGCTTCGTGGCCATCAACATGGCCAAGTGGGGCGGACTCAGCAACACCGGCAACGCAATAAAGGTCATCCACACCGCGTCTGGCTTCATCCTCGACCGCGTCGAGTTCGGCACGATTGCGCTGGCGCCTGAGAACACCGAGATGACGAACGCTGCGGACCCCGCAAGCGGAATCGAACTCTACAGGACCACAGCGGGAACCGACACGAACTCGTGCAGCGTCGACTTCGGAACACACGCCAACTGGCTGCCGAAGGACACGATTGCACCGGTCGTGAACGCGGGCTCCGACGAAATTGAGAACTCGGTATTCAGCTCGACATCGGCGGTCGACAGGACGACCATCGCGAGCGCGACCGATGCAGGCGGCTCCGGAATTGCGACCTACGCATGGACTGCAGCCCCGGCGGGCATCACCTTCGGAACCCCGGCGGCCTTGACGACGACGATAACCGCAGTGGCGGGCGACGGTGTATCGTACACTGTCACGCTGACGGTCACTGATGGAGCAGGCAACGTAGGAGCGGACAGCTTCACGCTGCTCTGGGACACAGTCGGACCGGTCGTGAACGCAGGCTCTGACGAACTCAGGAACGCCTTGTTCTCATCGACCGCGGGCAGGACGACCATCGCGAGCGCCTCGGCAGTTGGCGCGACGATTTCGACCTACGCATGGACTGCAGCCCCGGCTGGAGTGACATTCGGAACCCCGGCGGCCCTGACGACGACGATAACCTCAGTAGCCGGATACTTCACGTACACGGTCACGCTGACGGTCACGGACACGGCGGGCAACGCCGTTGTGGACACGTTCACCTTGGTCTGGGACACGGTCGGACCGGTAGTCGAGGCAGGCTCTGACGAACTCAGGAACGCCTTGTTCTCATCGACCGCGGGCAGGACGACCATCGCGAGCGCCTCGGCAGTTGGCGCGACGATTTCGACCTACGCATGGACGGCAGCGCCAGCGGGCGTTACGTTCGGAACCCCGGCAGCCTTGACGACGACAATCACCTCAGTAGCCGGATACTTCACGTACACGGTCACGCTGACTGTGACGGACTCACTCGGTAACGTCGGCGTGGACACCTTCACCTTGGTCTGGGACACGGTCGGACCGGTAGTCGAGGCAGGCTCTGACGAG
>DAIRED010000089.1:3217-8319 GCA_036795795.1 Thermoplasmatota archaeon
CTTCACCTTGGTCTGGGACACGGTCGGACCGGTAGTCGAGGCAGGCTCTGACGAGACAAAGTCCGCGACGTTCACTTCGACATCGGCTGTCGACAGGACGACCATCGCGAGCGCCTCGGCAACCGGCGCCACGATTTCGACATACGCATGGACGGCAGCGCCAGTAGGCATCACCTTCGGTACCCCGGCCGCGCTGACGACGACAATAACGGGAAGTACCATCACCACATACACGATTACGCTGACGGTCACGGACTCGCTCGGCAACGTTGGCGTGGACACCTTCACGCTGACATGGCAGGCTGCAGCCACCCCGACTGCGACGGCGACTGGCCCGACCGGAACCGGAGCTGTCGGAATCACCATAACCTACACCTACACCCTGACGCCGACCTCGGTCGATCTCTACTACACGCTCAACACGGCAAACCCGTGGACATGGGCCGGACCGTTTAACGACGCGAGCATCACCGATGGATTCCCATACACGCTGCCCGGACCCGGAACCTACAGCTTCTACGCAGTCGCGGTAGGCGGCGGCTCACTTGAAGTCGCACCGACCACATCGACCGCGCCGGAAGTTGGGACGTACGTCGTGAGCGGAGCAGTCAACGCAGCCAGCGGCCTCTGGGTGGAGAAGAACAAGGTCTCCGGAGATGTTATTGTCCACTGGACCGACACGAACGCTGGTGCAGTCGCCTACAACATCTTCTACACGCACAACAAGCTCGGATGGGACTTCGCAACCCCGAACGCGACGACCGTGGCGGGCGCGAACTCCTGGACGCACACTGGCGCGTGCAACGACGGGCTGAACTGGTTCTACATCGTCAGGCCGGTCGGCGGCACGGCGAACTCCACGATGGGTTACAAGATCGTCGTCACCCTGCCTTACAACGACCCGGCTACGAAGACGAACGGATACTGGGTTTCGCTGCCGTACAACACAACGTACTACAAGGACCTTAACTCGATTGTAATCGACATCGAGGGCGGACTCCTGGCAGCGGACAGGGACTACATCACTGCGTGCCTGCTCTGGAACTACACGAACCAGAACAGGGTCGGCAGGTCGTGGGGCGGACTGGGATGGAGCGGAACGAACTACGCGATACAGCCCGGAATGTGCGTGTTCCTGAGCCGCGCAAACTGCCTGCAGACAATAACGTACGGATGGACCGTGGAGATTATAACACCAACCGTATAGGACTTCGCGACGGGACCGATAAAACCTTTCTTACCTTTATTTACAAAGAATTGATGACGTAGATAACGAGTAATAAATGACAGAACAGAGGGAGGCAAAAATAGGAGGCATGAAAAAAATGGCAAATGGAAAAAGAACAATAGCGACCGTCTTGGCGCTATGCATGGTGATGACTGGTATGGTTCTGCTGGCGAACCCGGCAAGGGCCGCTAACCCGTTCGTATCCCTATCGGTCATTAACGCGGGAACTACCTGGGACACCGATGCAATGGCCGCCACCGACGAAGGAACAATGGGGAACATGGCGTTCTACACGCCGGCAAGCGATCAGTCTGGCGCAGGCATGTACGACGTCCAGTACTACGGAAACACCGTGGAACCGCCGATGGCTGGATACTGCGATGGAACGTACAACAACTACTGGAATGTCGCGGACCAGATGTCTGCTGGATCGACGAATGCAGAGTGCATAATCATCCACGAGACAATCAACGGCGTCAACGGCTGGGCCGGGCGCAGCTACATCGGTTCGACGAACATGGTTCTGACGACCGGTGACGACTTCGTCCCCAGCATAGTCCTGGAACCAATACCGAACATGGCGATAAGCTCGCAGGACAACGGAACGAACTCGGTGACCCTGACGTGGACCGGACTCAACGAACTGTACCGTGATGAATGGTTCTCTGACGTTTCCGAAGACTGGCAGGGAACATGCAGCAACATCGTCAACTACACGCTCTTCAGGAGCACGGACGATGTGACCTTCACCCGCGTCGGGTACAGCTCGGTACAGGTAAAGGGCGGCGCAGTCACAGTAACGAACATCGCGCCTGCGGACACATTGTACTACTACCGCCTTGGAGTCAATTTCAGGTACTCGGGCAACACGGGAGCCAACAAAGGACACATGCCATACAACAACCTCTACACGTGGCTCACAGCAGCCGGAATAACGCCATCCGCTTCGACGGACGGCCTGACTGGCATATACACCTCCCACGGTAGGTCCCAGAGCATACCTGTGGACTTCACAGTGGGCGGCAGCTGGACCGACGCAATCGCACCGGTCGTCGCAATCTCCGGAACCGTCCCGAACCCGCACAACGGCAACACCGCGAGCGAGCTCGTGACAATCTCCGGGTCCGTGACCGATGGTCCGGCCAACGGCGACGGATACGCGGGCGCAGCCCGTGTGCAGATTGACGGCGCAGGCCCATGGTACGCGGCGACGATGAGCGCAACCAACACCACCGCGGCCAACACCTGGTCGCTCGTCTACAACTTCCCGAGCCCAATCGCAACTGGCGTGCACAACATCGCCGTCAGGGCATGGGACAACAGCAGCAACCTCGGAACCACGACCGGAACCTTCACCATCACCGACTCGACTGACCCGATTGTCGCATACACTGGCGTGACGCCGGCCAACGGCGGAACGAAGGCAGTGGGCGCCATGTTCGTCATACAGGCGAGCTACGAGGACATCACGAACTTCACCAACAACGTTGCGAACACCTACGTCAGGTACAGAATCAACGCCGGAGCATGGGACACCGCGCTCCCGACGATGTACTCTTTCGCATGGGGCAGCTACCTAGTCGGACTCCAGCGCACATTCACGCCGGCCGCAGTAGTCGGTGACACGGTCACCTTCGAAACCGTCGTGGACGACATAGGCGGCGGAGCTCCAGTGGCTCTGGCAGCCAGGACCGTGACGATAACGGCAGCCGGAAACCAGGTCGACCCCTACCCAGTTTGGGGACGCGTCGAGCTGTACAACGGAAACGCCGCTGGCGTCTACACGCCGGTCTACCCGATCGCAGTCGTGACCATCGACGTCACCTACTGGAACAACTCTGCGGCAGCGTACGTGACCTTCGCAACAACGAGCGACGCAGCCGGCTTCTACACAGTGGATCTCAACACGACCGACCTGACCAACGTCTACCTGCACGTCACGGCCTTCCCAGGCTACGGCAACGTCGGTGACAACGTCACCCAGGTTGACATCACGAACTTCCCGATGGGACGCGAGCAGAAGATTGTCTGCGGCATCCCGTACGACGTCAACATCATCACGCCTCTCGACCTCTCGGTGCAGACCATCGGCGCCAACGTACCGTTCCAGTATGAAATACTCGACAGGAGCGGTGTCAGGGCGCAGGGCTACTACGACTACAACGACGGACTCTTCATGTGGCTCTCGAACATGGGCGGCTTCGTTGCACCAGGCTTGCAGGCATTCGACGGTGTTACGACCAACATGGGTGTCGCCAACGCGAACATCGTGATGAGCGCTATCGGCACGTTCTGGTTCAACACGACCGAGCAGGACCTCGTTATCGTTGACCCGTACCTGACCCCGTGGAACGCGATTACCTACACCGTGCAGGCTGGAACGTTCAACAACTGGCTGAGGGACTGGGACAACATAACGCTGGTCATCCAGGGCGGCGGCTTCAACTGGCGCCTTTACGACGGATGGAACCTGGTCTCGTTCCCGCAGAACGCTGTGCGCAGGGTTGGCGCGAACGCCTTCCTCGACGCCCAGGACGCTCTAGCGGAGTGCGTAGCAGACGGTATAACCGACCCGAACCTTAAGATTGCGACCAAGACGAACGCGGTCGTTCCGTCCACATACGCCACCTACACCCTGGGCGACGCTGAGCTCAGCGCCTTCCAGATACAGCCGACGCTTGGATACTGGGTGTATGTCGATCAGGCTGCTGGCTTGCCACTGCTGGTCACCTTCGATGCGGTCAACTGGGTCAACGTAACCGGTACCATCGATCTTAACCTCGCAGCGAACTGGAACCTCGTCGGCTTCCCACACGACTACAGCGCACTCGTCGACTGGAGCGCAGGCCTCACGGCAAGCGACTTCACCGGCGGTGTCGTCGATGCGGACGTAGACGGTGCGACAGTGTTGATCATCGCGACCTACTGGGACCCTGCAACGCAGTGGTACCAGTCGTACGTCGAGTCTCCGACCTTCCCGGGCATAGTCGCCCGTGACTGGAGTTGGGACTTGTACGTCAACAGCAACAACCCCGGTGTGGGCTGCTGGCTGTGGTCGACCAACGCTGTGACCCTGAACTACAACGTTGTTGCGGTCTTCTAAGCGAAGATGCGCAGCAGAACTGACCCGCGCCGAAAGGCGCGGGAAAACCTTTTCCATATCTTTGTTTTCTAGAAAATCCAAATGCAAAAGTGTATATACACTACTTCCGAAAAACACTTATAATAGGTACGCTATAACGTGTGTCATCTACGTCCACATGTGGTGATGACCATGCGCGACACGAAACCCGGAAAGCGGGCATCGGGCAGGGGTAGCCCGTGTCCCGTCTGCGGCACAGAGAACGCTCCAGGCACGCTCGAGTGCAAGGAGTGCGGTTTCATATTCGAGCAACCACAAGGCGGAGCCATGGCCAGCCTGGCCGCGACCCGGGAATGTCCTGGTTGCATGGCCATAATCGAGGCCTCGGACGTGGAGTGCCCCATCTGCGGCGAGCGCCTCGTGCCCATTGCTGTCCAGGAGACTGGTAAGGAAGTTACCTGCCGGTCCTGCGGGGCCGTCCTCGACTCTTCGCTGACGGTCTGCCCGGTCTGCGGCGAGGGCCTCGTCGAAGTGAAGGACGAGCCCGTGCCGGAGCCAGGCGCCGACGAGACAATCTGCAACAACTGCGGTTCGATCCTCACGTACGGGATGAGGGACTGCCCGGTCTGCGGAGTTAAAATCGAAGAAACCACGATGGCCGCCTCGCAGGCAACTGAAGAGCCGGTAGCCCCTCTGGATATCCCGATCGAAGTGTCCGAGCCAGCCGCAGCCTCCGAGCCCAGGGAGGAATCCTGGGACACAGGCTCGGTCGGCGGAAACGGCGAGACGCCC
>DAIRED010000090.1:0-8308 GCA_036795795.1 Thermoplasmatota archaeon
ATTGCCCACTTTACCCCTCAAAGACATCTATGCGCGGAGATGGATTTATTGATTGCGGAGAAAATCATGGCAAAATCGTAATGGCGACCTCGCATGGCATCCCTGATGGCGAATTCATCCCAAGTTGGATAGCGCATTCCTCGCTTTCTTAGCAGGTGGCGCCATCCTCGATTTCTCGAACACATCCAGCGCCCTTTTCAAGCACTCTGTCGCGCCAAGGTGGTCACCCCACCCCTTGCGTGCGAGCCCAAGCTCGTAGTACGTTTGGCCAGCCAACACGGCCATCTTGTTGGCTTGAGCCAGCTCCAGACTCGATTGGAAACACTCCTCAGCCTCGGTACGGTGGCCCATTCGGGATAACATCATACCCTTCGTCTTTTTAGCTTGAACAAGCACATCCGTGAATCCCGAACGTTGAGACCGGGTGATGGCTTCACCACAATGCCCTTCAGCGGTCGGTAAATCGCCCATGACGATTTCTGTCTCAGCCATGTTGTTGAACGCCAACGATATCCCCCATTCATCTTTGATTGAAGTCATCAGTTCGAGCTGCTTGCGATAATATACGAGTGCTGTGTGATATTCACCCATCTCGAACATGCACATGCCGAGGTTCATGTATGCATATGCCTCTCCAGACCGATCCCCTATCCTGTACCTTATCTCCAGACTCTTCTTGTACGATTCCATCGCGGATTTGAAATCTCCAACGTAGATGCGGATTAGGCCGATGTTGTTGAGGGTCATCGCGATGCCTCGGACGTCACTAATCCTCTTCTTCATATCAAGGCATTTTTCGTACGCCTCTATTGCTTGGCCAAAATTTCCCAATCGTTCATTAGCCGCTCCAAGGTTGTTGTACGCATACGCTATTCCCTGCTCATCCTCAGCCAGTGTCATGTGCGCCAAGCACATACCCCAATGCTCCATCGCCTTCGGGTAGTCGGACTTGTGGTAGTGCACTCCCCCGAGGTTCATGTGCGCCTGGCCGATCTCCCTCTCGACGCCGGTCCGCTCGGCGACAGCCAGGTAGTTGCTCTGTATCGCCAGCGCCCGGTCCATCTCACCCTTCTTCAGATAGACCTTGCCCATCCCGCCGTACGACGCAGCCAGTAGCAAGTCATCCTTCGCCTCGGCGGCAAGCCTCGCGGCCTCTTTGTAGCTGGCGAGCGCGCCGTCGTAATCTCCCTTGTTGTGGAGTATCTGCCCCATCGCCTTCTCCACCCGCGCCATCGTCCCCGCGTCCGGCGACATCGCCAGAGTTCCCTGAGCCACGGCTAGCGCCTTGTCGTATTCACCGACGAGGTCGTGCGCCGCAATCGTCGCCAGGCGTATCTCCAGCCTCCGCGGGTGGTCCGGGCCGCCAGCTGCCATGAGCCTGTCAGCGTCCTCGTAGAACCGCGCGGCCTCGCGGGGCGCGTGGCTCCCCGCGGCCGTGTCGCCCGCCTCGAGCGAGTATTCGATTCCCTTGGCGTATTCGTTCGTCCGCGCGAAATGGTATGCCAGCTTGTAGAGGACCGCCCCGACGTTCCCCCGGTTCATCGATTCCAGCGTCGCGCCGGCGCTCCTGTGCAGCGCGCGCCTCCACCTTGCGCTCATCTCGCCGTAGACCGCCTCCTGGACGACGCCGTGCCTGAAGCGCATGCCACCGTCCGGCGAATCGTCGACCATGCCAGCTGCGCGGAGCGATTCCAGCGCCCGCCGCAGCCGCTCGTCGTCCATCGACGCGCCTGCGCCGATGACCCGCGGGTCGAAGGCCGCCCCGAGCACGGCGGCGAACTCGAGCGCGTGCAGCTCGTCCACGCCGAGGCGCTCTATCTGGCCTGAAATGATATCGGCCACCGTCATCGGGACGGCACCACCCTTTGCGGCGTCGAACACCCATATGCCGTCGATGTAAGACAGCGCCCCAGAGCTCCGCACAGCGACGAGCGCCTCATAGGTGAAAAGGGGGTTCCCCCCGCCGACGGAGAAGAGGTACTCGGCCAGCCCCTCCGGGAGGCCGTCGCAGCCGAGCGCTGCCGAGGTCATCTCGACGACGCCAGCCACCCCGAGCACATGAAGCGTGATTTCCCCGGCGACGCCGTCCTTGACTGGCGCTCCGAGCGCGACCCAGTCGGAGGATTCCTCGCCGGCCTTTTCACTGACCTCGGTCGTGCAGCATATCAGAGCTTTCACCGAGGCGGCGTTCCTCATCAGGTAAGGAAGCGCGGCCAGCGTCGTCCCGTCGGCCCAGTGGACGTCGTCCACGACCATGACCGATCCCGCTCCCGCGCGCTCAGCCAGCACCTCCGACATCCTTTCCACGACCTTGAGCCGCTCGGCCTCGACGTTCATCGACTCCATCGAGGGCTTCACGGGGTACCTGCGGGCCATGAGCGGCTTCAGGTAATCGGCGGCGCCGGAGACGTCGTCCATGTCGCCGTCCCAGCTTGCCAGCACATCGCCCATCCCCTCCTCGAGCGCCTTCAGCGCCCCCGCGAGGTCCAGTCTCATCCTGGGGTGCTCCTCCCCCGACATCACCGCCGCGGCGTAGGCGCCCCGGCCGTGGGCCAGCATTATTTTCTTGCTGCCGTATTCGAGCTTGCCGAGCCCCCCATCGCCGGGTTTGTCCTGACCGTCGCCAAACGAATCGCGCACGAAGTCCTGGACCGCCGTGAGCATCGAGCTGAGAATCTCCTCGTCCATCCCCTCCCTCCTGGTATTGGAGAGGTGGGACAGCAGGAGCCCGTTGCCGCTGATTAGAAACACATCATCGAACGCGCTGAAGCTCCCCATCTCCTGAAACTCGGCCGCGCCGAGCTCTGCGAAGGCCTTCTTCAGCGGCGCGTATGGCTCGGTCGCCTCGCTCGGGCTGCATGTTGCGGCGCAGACGGTAGCGCCGGCCTCGCGCCCCCATGCCGCAAGCTGCGCGGCGAACCGGGACTTGCCCATTCCAGCTCCGCCGCGGATGACGAGCCCGCCCCCGCGGCCGGACATCGCCTCGTCGAAGCGCTTCCGCAACTGGGCCAGCTCCGCCTCCCGGCCGATTATAGGCTGCGCTCCGGAGTCAGTCATCGAGACTGCAAGGCCTTGTCGTTAGATAAGGATTATCCGTGCGGGCGCGCGCCCCTCAAGCACGCGCGGGCAGCAGCGCGCCGGCTCGCTCCGCCTCCAGCGCCCCGTTCCGCACGACCGCTCGGCCGCGCACCATCGCCATCTTCGGGAAGATGGCCTCCATCCCGGCGAACGGGGTCCAGCCGCACTTGGAATGCATCGCCTCGTCCGTGATTTTCACAACCTCGCGCATCGAGACCGCGACGATGTCGGCGTCGTAGCCGACCGCAATCTTGCCTTTGTTGGCTCCGATGCGCCTCGCCGGCGCCGCGCAGCAGGCGTCGACGCAGCGCGCGAGCGAGAGCCGCCCGTCCTTGACCGCCTTGAGCATGAGCGGAAATCCCGTCTCGACGCCCGGTACACCCGACGGCGCTTCCTCGAATGCCGCGCGCTTCTCTTCCAGCGTGTGCGGGGCATGGTCTGAGCCGACCGAATCTATGGCTCCGGAGGCGAGCGCGCTCCAGAGCGCCGCCTGGTCATCGCGGGACCGCAGGGGCGGATTCGCTTTCGCCAGCGCGCCCATCTCCGAGCGGTCGTTGAGAAGCAGGTGGTGGGGCGTCACCTCGCCCGTTAGGAAACCCCCGCGTCTCCCCTCCCGTACCTTGGCCAGGGCCTCGACGCCACGCGCCGAGGAGACGTGGCACAGGTGCACGTTCGGGAAGAGCGCCCCGGCCTCGGCGATTCCGCTCGCCTCGGCGCTCGCGGACCGAAGCCTCGCGTGCGCCTCCAGGTTGTTTGCGGTTCCGCTCCCCATCTCAGCTGGATGCTCGGGATGTACGGCGACCAGCGACGGCCCCGCGACCTTCGCCAGCGACGGCCAGGACTCGACGGGCGTCCCGCCCGTCCCGGTCGTCTCCGACATGAAGAACTTGAAGCCGACCACGCCAGGACGCATGCCGACGATGTCCGCGCCGGGCGCGAGCAAGCCCCAGAAACCGACGTCGACGTTGGCCTTTCCAGACGCGAGGGCGCGCTTCTCCTTCAGCGACCTGGCATCCGCGGTCAGCGGGACCGTGTTGGGCATGTCCACGACGCACGACACGCCCCCGAAGGCGGCCGCCATCGTGCCTGTGAAAAAGTCCTCCTTTCGCTCCTTGCCAGGCTCGCGGAGATGGACATGCGTGTCGACCGCTGCCGGCAGGATGAGGTCGTCACCGAAGTCCATCTCCTCGCAGCTGTCGATGATCTTTTTTATGTCCGCAATCTTGCCGTCCCTGATGCCCAAGGAGCATGGTACGAGCTCGCCGTCCAGCAGCGCCCGGCCCTTGACGACGAGGTCGTGCATCGCTACGGCCCCTTGCGCCTCGGAGGGCCGCGAGGCTCGTCCTCGCCGGATATCTCAGCCGAGAATCGCCATATCTCGGTGTCGCTGTCCAGCCAGGCGTCGGGCATGAGCCCCGCCTTCATGCAGGTCTCCGCGAGGAACTCCTTCGAGTCCCAGCCGTACTCGGTGGCGACCTGGGGCAGCAGCAGACCCCTGTGGAACCTCTTGCCGACTATGAGGCCGTCCCTCCCGACGACGACGTTCTTCGGGTAGTCGGTCGGCTTCTGGACCGTTATCTTCTCGGGCGGCGTGAGGATGCTCACCTCGACGACGACGCCGGCAAGCTCGCGCTTCGCCAGCGGCGGGAATCGCGGGTCGCGCGTGGCGGACTGCGCCCCCCTGCGGATTGACTCCTCCAGCTTGTAAAATGGCTCGGGGTACCCGATGCATCCCCTGAGGCGCTTCTCGGGGTGCGTATTGAGCGTCACGAACGCACCAGCGTTCTTCCTGAAGCACTCGGTGAATGCCAGATCCAGCAGCGGCGAACCTCCGACCGCGTGCTCGATTGTCGAGCGCGCCAGCTTGACGGCCAGGGCGCCGTCCTCGTCCGCGTACATCGTCATCGAGCCCCGGAACGCTTCTTCGGAGATAAGCATTTTCTCCCGAGAAGCCAGAGATTCCCCCGCTCAAGGCTGGTTTTGGAGCAGGTACGTTATCGTCGTCCTGTACGTGTCCGCGGGCACGCTGGGCAGGTAGCAGCGCCAGGACACCGCGCCCGTCCCGAAGGTGCCGGCGGCCGTCGATGTGGTGCGTCCGTTGGTCTCTGGCCAGTGGTAAATCGCCCCCGAGCCGAGGAGGTAGACCGGGTTCGCGCTTCCGACACCCGGTATGGCCTGGTAGTCGTAGTCCCCACCCATCACTTCCATGTTCGTCGCAGAGAACGTCCCGCCCAGGTCCCCGACGAAATTGGAGTCCACGTAGGCGCTGAGCCTGTAATCGCAGTTGCTGCTGAACGTCACGTGGCCTACCGGAGACATGGAGATTGTCGTCATCGGAGCCCCGCTGCCAGACAGGCTGCCGGGCAGCCCGCCGGACGAGAGGTAGGTGTACTTGTAGAAGCCGAACTCGTCGTAGGCCGTGTTCGTGATCCCGCCCGTCGAGGTCATCACGACCTTGAAGTCCCAAGTGTTGGGCGCATCGAGGGCGTTCGTGGTCGAGCGATCGCCTGGGTAGGGCATCCCCGCGGCCTGGACGAAGGCACTGCCAGTGGCCCGGACCTGCTGGTGAGGCGAGAAATAGAACGACAGGGTGGTGTTGGCGGCGGTTTCGGTCCTGAAGCACAACCCGGTTTCCAAAGTTGTCTCCTCCGCGGGAGCCAATGTCGCCGGGTATATCCGCTGCCACGTCTCCGGCGATCGAGTCCACCTGAAGTGCATCCTCATGTTCTCGAAGCCAGGATTGTCGAACGAAGCGCCGAGCATCGCGGGATAATCCGCGGCCGCAAAAGTGTTCCATTCGTCGTACCAAGCGTAGATGTCGACGCTCTGGATTTCGGTCGCGCCACCGGGGTGGCCCGCACCGACATCCAACTTGTACATGGTGGCACTGGTTCCGGAGTCCACATCGACCTGCCGGTTTAGAACGCGCACGTCCGCCGTGGTGTTGAGGTTCACGAAGCTTATCGCCGGCCCTGCAAGGTCCAGCTCCACAGGAGTGCTTCCGGAGATGTCGTTCAGACGGAGGCCGCACGCCGGGTCGCCCAATATTATTGCGAACCCCGGGCTCGTTGGCGCCTTGCACGCGACGGCGTTGTAGTTGGCGGCGGGGAAGATGGTGTTCTCGACATCGCTGAGGATTCCGGTCGAGTGCGCGTAGCGCCATATCTTTCCGTTACCACCTGCGATAATGGCCTCGTTTCCGACAGGGTACCAGTCGACGTCGCGGGGGTTGATGCCGGCGTCGTCGAGGATGACGGATGCGGTCACCGTCGTCTGGCGGCCAATGCAATAAGTCACATTAGTATAGGAAAAACCAGTGATGGCGCCAGATATCAAATATATACCGCCGGCAGGCTTACAGATATCCATAGCGAAGTTCCTTGCGCCAGGTATCGCAGCACCAATCGACACCTGCGACCATGAGTTCGTTGCATAGTTGTAATACCAGCAATCGTTTTTAATAGTGACATTTGTCGCATCGTATCCGCCAAATATCGTGGCCCTTCCCGAGTAACGGTCCCAAGACACCGCTTTGTGCTGATATCGCGGCGGCGGCCGTTGCGCGGATGGGACGTTGCGGTTGACAACCGAACCGACCGCTGGATCGAATGCGTAGGTGGCCCAGGCGTTAGTGGTTGACCCACCGAACATGATAATCGAGCCAGACCCGGCTGTTGGATCGTAGGCCAGCGCAGTGTAAGAGACGGTGTGGGCCGCGACACCGACTGCCGTCCAAGTAACCCCGTTCCACCTGTAAAAGCGGTTGTAGACTCCAGTACTTCCAGTACCACCATAGAGATAAACTCCCGCATTTCCCGCTTTCGAGCAGTATGTCATGGCTGCGCCGATTCCGGGTCCAGGCTGCGCTGAGTTGGCCCTCAAGGACCACCCCGCCGTCAGATTTGCTGGATCAGGACCAATCTCCCAAGTGTCGCCCAAGTACGATGAGCCGCTGTACCCGCCATGTACGACGACCCTATTCCTATCAGGATCGTATACCATGCTGTGGTATGCACGTATTGTTGGATAAGAAGGAAGACCTGTAACCGGTGTCCACTTCCCCGAATACGGATTGTACATCCACATGTCCTGCGAGTAACCCACGCTCTCGACGTAGCCGCCGAACAGCACGAACTGTTTTATCGAATCGCACCACACCATTGCTGAATATGCGCGCTTAGGAGGGGCGACTGTCGAGAATGCCAGCGCTGTATGTCCAATGGGGCCGGCATCTGAGACCTCGAACTTCGTAATTCTCTCATCCCCGACGACGATGCCGTAATCGTTGGAGCTCCAGTCTCCACCGATGTAGGCCATCTCGCCGTTCATCGGGAGGTCCCGGTACGCCACATACGCCCCAGCTTGTATGTCGCCAATGTGTACCCTGTAAGCCCTTGCCCAGCCGTTCGTCGTCTCGTATCCTATCATCCAGACGATGTCGTTGGTAGTGTCGCGGAAGGCCGCCGTGAACACCATTTGCGTGTCGGGGAGGGCGCCCGTTATCTGGATGTAATACCACGACGGCGCGGAGTAATAATGGTAGAACGCCCGTCCGTTGTTCGTCACAGCGACGAACTTATAGGCATCGAAAACAGCGACATCCGAATAGTAGGTTCCTATCGGCACCTCTGCTGGAACGGCGGGCCTAGTAACCCAATCTGGGTCGGGATAGTCGTACCCGACGTAAACCACGGGGTACGTGTCTCCACCCACCATGACGAACTGGTCCGCCCAAGGATCGAAATCAACACCGCGCATCGTTCGCCCGTAATCGGAATGGTAGTCCCATTCCAGCGAGCTGGGGTCGAGCGAGACGACGGCCGCATCGGCTCCGTCGGTACCCACCGCCACCATCCGGCTCATGTCCGAATCCCATACGGCGTCGTACGTCGTGAAACCCACTGGCTGGTTCGAAAGCGGGTCGACGATTTCGCTCCCGACATCGTAACCTTCCACCTCGATGAAAAGCGACAGCGGCACGGCTACAGCTATGACTACGCAAAGCGCTAGCAGCTGTGTCCTGCGCGCATTCATAAAGTGAGCTTTGTATAGCTATGAGGCGTAAATAAAGGTTTCCGACGATATTAATTGAGCGCGCCAGCACATTCGAGCTCATACCTTGATCGTCTTCCAAGCCCCGGCCCTGAAGCGCCAGGCGATTATCGCGGCTCGCACGTTGTACTCGACGACGAACGCTATCCACGCGCCAACGACGCCGAGCCATCCGAAG
>DAIRED010000091.1:0-8292 GCA_036795795.1 Thermoplasmatota archaeon
CATCTTCGAGGGCATCAGGATTTACGGCGGCAACATCTACCGTCTGGATTCCCACTTGGAGCGGTTGTACGAATCGGCGAAGACGATAATGCTGAACATCCCGCTGACGCTGCCTCAGATGAAGGAGGCGTGCGCCGAGGTATCCAGGAGGAACGACCTCATGGACGGGTACATCCGCCTCATGGTCACCAGGGGCGTGGGCGACCTTGGCCTCGATCCGCGCAAGTGCGACAGGGCCACCGTGATAATAATCGCGGACAAGATCAAGATGTTCCCTCCAGAGTACTACACCAGGGGGCTGGAGATTGCAACGGTGCCGACGACGCGCAACATGGCCGACGCCCTGAATCCGAAGATAAAGTCCCTGAACTACCTCAACAACGTGATGGCGAAGCTCGAGGCGAACAACATGGGCGTCGCCGAGGGCTTGCTCCTGAACTCCCAGGGCTACGTGACCGAAGGTACGGGGGACAACATCTTCATCTACCGCGAAGGCGGCCTCCAGACCCCGCCGACGTACGACGGCGCGCTCGCCGGCATCACGCGCAGCTCAATCGTCCACATGGCCAAGAAGATGGGCATCAACACCGAGAAGAAGACCCTCACTAGGCACGACCTCTACAACGCCAGCGAGTGCTTCCTCACCGGGACCGCGGCGGAGCTCATTCCGGTCGTCAAAATCGACGGCCGCATCATCGGCGCAGGGAAGCCCGGCCCGATATTCAAGAAGCTGCTGGCCGAGTTCAGGAAGCTGACCAAGACGGACGGGTACAAGGTTTACGGTAAGAAAAAATAATGGAGCCACTGGAGGGATTTGAACCGACGACCAGTGGGCTAGCAGAGCGATTATTCCCCTCTGGTGGTCTTAGTTCAAATCCCAAAACGCTAGGAGCAATAAAATAAAATGGAGCCACTGGAGGGATTTGAACCCCCGACCTGCTGATTACAAATCAGCCGCTCCACCGAGCTAAGCTACAGTGGCATCCTAGCCGTTAATGAATGGTTTTGGATTCCTGACGAGCTCCCGAAGCTGAACCCGGACAAATGCGTTGCGGTTCAGCGAGCATGGCCGTTCACAAATAGCGTGGCTCGGCCAATGCACCGAGCTAAGCTACAGTGGCTTGGACACAGCAGCGAAAACACAGCAAACGTTTAAAGTTAATCATCGGATTGGTGTGGCGCATGAAGAAGCCCGTGAAGCGCATCCGGAAGGACGAGTTCGCCGCCTGCTGGTCCGAGCGCGAGACCGAGCGCGCGCGCGCGCTAGTTGTCATACTGCGCACGAACGGGTGCTCCTGGGCGGCCAAAGGGGGGTGCCTGATGTGCGGCTACTCGTCCGAGTCGCTGGACGGGGTGTGCGCCGAGGACATCGCCAGCCAGGTGGAGAGGGCGCTCGAGCGCTACAAAGGCGAGGCGGTCGTTAAAATCTACACTTCGGGGAGCTTCCTGGACGAGCGCGAGATTCCGGCCCCTGCCGAGACGCTGCAGGCGTTCCTGGATGCCGGTGCCAAGCGCCTCCTTGTCGAGTCCCGCCCGCAGTTCGTCGAGCCGTCGCTGCCGTGGCTCCGTGGATTCTCGGGCCGGCTCGAGGTCGCCATGGGGCTGGAGACTGCGAGCGACCGCGTGCGCGAGCGGTGCGTGCGGAAGGGATTCACATTCGCCGATTTCATCGTGGCATCGGGCAAGTTGCGGGGAGCTGGCGCGACGGTCCGGACTTACCTCCTGCTGAAACCGCCCTTCCTCGGAGAGGCCGACGCGATGGCCGACGCCGTTGCATCGTTGAAGGCCGCGGCCGAGCACTCCGACGTGATTTCCATCAACCCGGTCAACGTCCAGCGCCGGACGCTCGTTGAGCGCATGTGGCGCCGGGCTGAATACCGGCCCCCGTGGCTCTGGTCCCTCGCGGAGGTTCTACGGACCGCGGAGAAAGGCAAGGCCAGGCTGGTATCATCCCCCTCAGGCGGCGGGACGAAACGGGGCGTCCACAACTGCGGGAGTTGCGACGATGGATTCCTATCTGCCGTCGAAAAATTCTCCATGACGCAGGACGCTGACGCGTTCGACGGTCTCGACTGCGCGTGCAGGGACCGCTGGCGTGACGCGCTCGAATTGGAAACGCTGGCGATGACGACGACGGACATGGAGCGCGTCGGCTGGCGCGACTAGCGAACCGGTTATATCCCGGGATGTCATCCTCGGCTGCATGACGCTCCTCTCCGACGCGGAAATCAAGCGCTGGATTGCTGACGGAAAGCTCGCCATCACCCCGTTCGCCGAGAAGAACCTGACGCCCAATGGCTACGACCTGACGGTAGAAGAGGTTCTCGTGCCTGGGCAGGAAAAGAACGCTGAAGCGCTTGTTCCCCCCCTCACCCGTTTCATCGTCTCGACGAAGGAGCGAGTCGAACTCAACGGCCCGCTGGCCGCCCAGCTATGGATTCGCACGACGTGGGCCAGGCGAGGCGTCCTCGCGTCGTTCGGGCGCATCGACGCCGGCTTCCGCGGGACCCTCACGCTCGCGGCGTTCAACGCCTCCGCGGAGCCGCTGGCAGTAAAAGCGGGAGAGACGTTCGCGCAGGTGATTTTCGAGCCGACGTCCGCCGGGGTGGAAAAAACGTATGGGGAGCGCTCGGGGCACTACCAGGACCAGAAGGGAGTGACGCTGGCGAAAGATTGAGCACGCGCGTCCCAGCGCATTAATCCTGCGCCGTCCTCAAATCGTACACAATCACGGCAGACCCCGGCGAATAGGGATGGACGATTCTCCACGACCAGCACGTCGTTCCGGTCGCGAGCTTCTCCAGCTCCCTCGCGCGCCCCTCCTCCGTACCCTTGTCGACGACCTGGTAGACGTGCAGCCAGGCGCCAGGTGCCGCCGCCTTGAGCGCTTCCGGTAAAAACTCGTGAGCGCTGTGCGGCAGGTTCATTATGATTCGGTCGGCCGGGCCGAGACTCGGCGCGAGCTCCCGCGCGTCCCCCAGGTGGGCGCTCGCACAGGTCACCCGGTTCCGGGCGAAGTTCGCGCGGAGGTATTCGATGGCGTGCGTGTTAGCATCCACGCAAGCGACGGTCAAGGGTTTCGAGTGCTTTGCGATGAGCAGCGAGAAAGGCCCGACGCCGCAGAACATGTCGAGGACTCGCTCCCCTTCACCGACGAGCTGGGCGATGCGCCAGCGCTCGTTCGCGAGCCGCGGTGAGAAGTAGACCTGCGCCGGGTCCAGCTCCATCTCGATGCCGTACTCTCGGTGGACCGTTCGCGTGGTTTCTCTCCCCGCGACGACCCTGAGTTTTCGGACCCTCAGGTCGCCTTCAACACCCTCGTCCAGCGCCGCCGTCGACAGGTTCTTGTTCGCCGCGAGCATCGCCTTTCCTATCGCGGAGGCGTGCGAGGCCAGCTCATCGGGGAGCTTGAACACCGCCACGTCGCCGATGATGTCGAAAGACGATGGGAGCAGCTCCTTCAGCGCCTCCGGCACGTCCGCCAGCTCCTTGTAGCTCTTGATTCGGGCGGCGGCTGGCTCGAACTCCTCATCGCGCTCCTCGTAACCCGTCGGGGGGCCGTCCAGCACCGGGATGAAAACGTGCGTGTCGTCGGAGCGTATGCACAGGTCCCCGCGCAGCAGCCCCGCCCCTGAAAGCTTTTTACGGGCGGACTCGCCTTCACCTCTCGTCACGACTGCGCAGCGCGCTCTCACGGTGAATCCCATGGGCGAATTGGTATTTGTCGGTTTAGGTCTGGGTCCGGGGGGCGTCAGCCAGGCCGGCATTGAAGAGATCAGGTCGTGCGACAGGGCTTTCGTGGAGACGTACACGGCGCCCGTTGAGAATGGGGTCCTCCCGGACCTGGCCAAGCTCGCAGGCAAGGACATCGAGCAGCTTGACCGGAAGGCCGTCGAGGACGGCGCTCGAATTCTGGATGCGGCTGGCAAAGGCAAGTGCTGCCTGCTGGTGCCAGGCGACCCGATGGTCGCCACGACGCACGTGGACCTGCGGCTGAGGGCGATTGAAATCAGCATTCCAACGAGGATAATCCACGCCGCGAGCATAGGGACCGCGGCCGCTGGCCTCCTTGGGTTGCAGAGCTACAAGTTCGGTCGCACTACCACGCTCCCTTTCTGGAGGAAGGGCTACGAGCCGACGAGCCCATACGATGCCATCGAGGCCAACCTCAAGATGGGCTTGCACACGCTGGTATTGCTGGACATAGATGCCGAAGGCGGTCGGGCGATGACGGCGACCCAGGGCATCGTGCAGCTCGCCGCCTTGGAGGCAAAGGTCGGACGCGGGGCGCTATCGGGAGGCGCTCTCGTCTGCGTCGTTGCCCGCGCTGGCCATGTCGATGCGGCGGTCCGGGCGGGGGAGCTGGCGTCGCTGGCGAGGGAGGATTTCGGGCGCCCGCCGCACTGCCTCGTGGTGCCGGGCAAACTGCACTTCGCCGAGGCGGAAGCGCTGGTGAAGCTGGCGGGAGCGCCCGCAACACTGCTCCAAGAATGACGCGCCCACCATCCGCCACGTGGGAATTGCAGTCGTGGAATCAAACGCCTCCTGCCTGCGCACACATCCTCTACAATCCGAGCGCGATTCTGAGCTCTCCCAGCCCCTTGCCGTGCTTGGCATCCATCAGGACGACGGGGGCGCGCGAGTTGACCTTCCGCGCGTCGGAGACGAGGACCTGCGGGTCAACTTCGACTGCGCTGGCCAGGTCTATCTTGTTGATGACTATGACGTCCGCAATCGTGAAAATCAGGGGGTGCTTGCGCACCATGTCGTCCCCCTCGGTGACAGATATCACGACGACGCGTTTGTCCGTGCCGAGGGGGAAGTCCCCTGGACAGACGAGGTTGCCGACGTTCTCGACGAATAGCACGTCCACCTTTTTCAAATCCAGGTGCTCCAGTGCGTGGTCCACCATATGGGCGTCGAGGTGGCACTCCTTGCCGGTGTTGACGTTCTCTGCCGCGGCGCCGCGCTTGACGAAGCGCCTGTAATCGTCGTCGCCGGCCACGTCGCCAGCGATGCAGGCCACGCGCAACGCCTCCGAAGCCAGGACGTCGATGAGCCTCTCGATGATGAGCGTTTTACCCGAGCCGATGGAACCGACGAAATCGAACGAGCGGATGCCCTTCGACCGGAGCATCGAGTGCGTCCCCTCCGCGATGCGCTGGTTTGCGGCGAGGACGTTGGCTCCGAGCGCGATGTCGACGACCTTGTGCATCGCTCACCTCCTGCGCTTGGGGATGCTGCAGATGGCGTACTCGTCGCCGTCCAAGAAAACGTCGAGGTCGGGGTGCTTCGCCTGCAGGTCGCGTATCTTCTCCATGACCTCCGAGATGGTGGTCGTGCCGTCTCGGCTGAGCTTCACGTGCACTCTCTTGTCGGTCAGCGTTCGCACCCCGCCAGGCGCCCCGCGCCCGCTACCGCTCCAATCCCCTCAGGGGTATATCTGCCTTTTGCATCGAACCTCGCGCGGGCGTGCCAAGGTCAATTTATTTATACCATCTCGCTCATTCGCGACGTGGCCGATTGTTTTTCAGATTGGCCGGCGAGAGGTGCACCCTGGTGGTTCCCAAAGCAGGCAAAGACGGCGAAGCGACCTGTCCGGTCTGCGGTGGACCCATAGACGAGGCTGGGTCCAAGTGCACGCGCTGCGGCGCGGCGTACGTCGCCCCGGGGGAGCGCAAACCCCGAAAGAAGGTGCAGATAGCCCTCGGCAAGAAGGACCGCCACGACGCGCCCCATGAGAACCCTGCCGAGGCCGCGCCGGCGAAACAGCAGGCTCTGCCCGCGGAGGGCGACGGCGCTCTGGCCAAGTGGCTGAGCGGCGAAGAGGAAGAGAAAGGTCTCACTGACTGGCTCGGCGGAACCAAGGGGGAGCCCAAGCCGAAGGCCAAGCCCGCTCAGAAACCCGCTGCTCCCGGTGAGAAGGATTCCAACGTCGACGCGCTCAAAGCCTGGCTGAGCGGCGAGGAGGACACCCTGAGCTCGTGGCTAGGCGAGGATCCAACGGCGAAGGCGAAAAAGGAGCCCTCCGCCGTTCCGTCCGCAGTCTCGGACGAGGTCAGCAGGGAACTGGGGGAGCGCGAGAGGGCGCTCACCGAGAAGGAGAACGAGCTGAGGAAGCGCGACGAGGGACTCGAGTCCCTGCGCGGGACCCTCCAGGCTCAGCTGGCCAAGGTCCAGACCGGCGAATTCGACCCGATGGTGCTCATCGAGGAGACCGCCCGGCTCAATCGGGACCTGCAGGCCGAGTCGCGCAAGCGCAAGGAACTCGAAGAGGAGATTGTCCAGGTCAAGAAAGGTTCCATCGCAGTCATCAAGTACGTCAAGGCGCAGCAGATGCAGCGCGGCGGCGACGCCGCGCGCTCCATACACAAGCGGCTCGACGAGATAACGGCCGAGAAGGAGAAGCTGGCGGTCGAGCTGAAGAAGACGATGGAGATAAACGACAAGCTCAAGAAGGACATGACGGAGGGTCTCAAGGCGCTCCCGGAGGGAGACCGGGCCGCGAAGGAGAAGGAGATCGCCCTCATGGAGAAGGAGAAGCAGCTCGAAGCCTCGAAGGCCGAGCTCACCGCCAAGGAGAGGCAGCTCAGGGAGGCGGTCGTTTCTTCGGGGGGCGGCACGGCTTCGGCCGAGCTCCAGCAGCGCCTGATGGCCGAGCTGGGGGAGAAGGAGAAGGAATGGCTGAAGAACGAGGGGGAGCTGAAGAAGCGCATCCTCGACCTTGAAGCCAACATCGAAGAGCTCAAGATTGTCCAGAAGCAGGCCCAGGAGGCCGCCGAGCTCAAGGGGAAAGGCGTCGAGGTCAACGCCGAGCTCGAGCGCAAGATTCGCGAGCTACAGATCAAAGAGAAGGCGATGCTCCTCAGGGAGGAGGAGATACGGCGCCTGTCCCAGCAGCTCAAGGACAAGGACGAGGAGCTGAAGAAGGTCAAGGAGCCGCTGAAGTACAAGGAGGAGGAGCTGCTCAGGCGCGAGGAGGACCTATTGCACCGCGAGAAGATACTCATGGAGGAGCGGCGCAAGTACGAGGAGGCCGTGAAGGACACCGGCAGCCTCCAGGGTCACGAGATGAAGCTTAAAATCGAGGAGCTCAACCAGGAAATCAACAGGAAGGAAGAGATGATACGCACGAAGGAGCAGTACCTCAACGCGAAGATGGAGGACCTGCGGCTGAGGGAGCAGGGGCTCATCGGCCAGGAAATCGAGGCGCGCGAGGAGGACCGCAAGCTCGAGCTTAAAATCGAGAAGGTCAAGACCGGGACGTCGAGGCTCGACGACCTGCTGCTGGGCGGCATCCCGTTCGGGACGAACGTGCTGGTCTACGGCCCGCCGTTCACCGGCAAGGAGATAACGATAAACGCGTTCGTCGCCGACGGCCTCAAGAAAGGCGTGCCAGCGATTTGGGTCATCACGGACAAGCTCCCTTCCGAAATCAGGGAGGAGATGATGTTCATCGTCTCAGGTTACGAGGAGTACGAGAAGCTCGGCCTGGTGAAGTACATCGACGCCTATTCCAAGAGCATCGGCGAGGTCACGCCGGACCCCAACGTCACATACATCGACGAGGCCACGGACCACGTTGGCATCCTGAAGGCCGTGGACGCGGCTGCCAAGGAGCTGCTCCAGAAGCACAAATACTACCGCCTTGGCTTCAGGTCGATTTCCACCTTGATTGCATACCTGGATTCTAACACCGCCTTCAAATTCCTGCAGCCGTTCGTCGGCAGGCGCAAGCGCGAGCGCGCCGTTTCGCTCTTCTCAATCGAAAAGGGCATGCACAACGAGCAGGACATCCAGATGATTGGCAGCCTGATGGACGGCGCCCTCGACTACAAGATTGAGCAGCTCAAGACCTTCCTGTGCGTCAAGGGAATAGGCGACGTGCAGTCACGCGCCTGGATTGAGTACACATACAGCAAGCAGGGCATGGCTGTCGGATCGTTCTCGCTAGACCACATCAGGTAAGCGGTCACTTTTTCCGTCGCCAGAAGAACATCGGCAGCGGGATGAAAAGGAAGAAGAAGAGCCACCCCGTCAAGAGAAACACGGCAACCGACAACGTGATAGTCAACGCCATCATCCCGACGAGGAACCACGGCGAGAAAAACCAGTCCGTCCTCATGCGATTTCTATCCCGCTCGACGGCTTCGGCCCGGCCGGCTTGCCGATGTTGACCTGCGGCATCGGAATCGGCGGGGGCATCTTGAGGTCGCGCGAGACCATGACGGCCTCGGGGATGCAGTTGACCATTATCGCCTGGTGGTCCTGGGCGGCCCCGTCGTCTGGCAT
>DAIRED010000092.1:0-8290 GCA_036795795.1 Thermoplasmatota archaeon
GCTAAAGCCGCGATTAGGAAACCTGTCCAGACGAAAAATGTGATCCCGAGTATCATAGATAGGCCGTAAGAGCCGCGGACATCGAACGCATATATCAGCGTGTCCGTGGCCGCCATGATCCCGATGGGCACGGTAGCGGCTAGGGCTAGCGGCATGACCATGCTTGCAATTATCGTCAGCGCCATGACCGGCTCGATGTTCGGAATGTTGAAATTTAACAAAAGGAGGCGGACGCACACGCCGACGATGATGAAGGACACCGCCGTGGCTGCGTCCCTTCGCTTGAACCTGAGCCCTGCCGGGATTTCCATCTACACACCAGGCGGTTGCGACATCCAGTCGTCGGTGAACCAGAATATCATCGTATCGCCGTTGGACACCATCTTTGAGTCTGCGCCGACATCCGACGAAACTCCGTTCACGCCGAATAACCAGAAGTGAGTCATGTTGCCCGACGTACCGTTGATACCGGATACGAAATCCCCGAAACCGACGTAATGGATGGTTTCAATTTCGAAATCGTTAACGCGGCCAGCAATCCTCAGGGCGTCGAGCGCAGTGGTGTTGTCCAGTCCAACGACGAGGTTGGGGCTGGCTATGGTCCATCCAGGACCGCATACGAGCACGTCGACGGTGACCAGCGAATTCCCAAGTATCGGAGTGTTGTTCAATGGATCGTCGGTGTACCACAATACGAGCACGCTGCCAGTGTGGACTTCTGTTTCATCTAGGGTTCCAGTCTCCGGATTGAGACGGGCTGCAGCCGTGCCGTTCGCGGGCGACACCAGTCCATAGTGCCAAGTGACGTTTCCGTCGTTCTGCGTGCCGTTGATGGAAGATATGTAGGAGGTTCCTATGAAATCGACTTCGAAACCCCCCGCCTTTCCCGCGGATTTGACGGCGCTCAGAGCTGTAGCATTATCGACGCCGACATCCTCGGCGACTATTAACCAACCCGGTCCGTAAACCTTCACGTCCACAACCGCGTCGTAGCCCCTCTCCTTCGACTGGTCGTAGTACCACATTCCCCCTAGCACGGCAGCGAGGCCGACGCTCGCCGCAAGTATGACGACCACCAATGTTTTTTGGTTTTTTTCAGACATCTGGACACCTCTTTGATGGATATATTATCCATCCCCTAAATAGCCCCGCGATATTAATACTTTTTGACCGGTGCTGCACGCACTAATCATTCCCATCAATGGCGTCACATATCGAGAAGATTAGCGTCGACGCGGCCGCGAACGTCCCAGACTCGGCGCTCACGGCGTCTCGCCCGTACCCCACGACGATGACGTCGCCCTCTCCAGGCTTGAATAGATGGACCAGAAGCGCGCAGTCGGCGCCGTAGTCGTCCTCGAGCTTGCGCCCGTCCGGGAACCGCAGCACACCCTTGTCGAAAACGAGCGCCGTCGCACCGACCGCGCCCGCCAGCATCGCGGCGTCGCGCTGTTCGATGCCGCTCTTGACGAACCGCGCGTGGTCGCGCAGCGCCAGGCCGTGCGCGAAATCTGCAAGGGCCAGCGGGCCGAGCCCGAGCTCGCCGTGGACGGCGGGTAGGCCGGACATCATGCGCTTCCCGCGCTTCGAAAGGGAGATGCCGCCCTTGGTAATCGAGATTAACTCCTTGTCATCCAGCTCTCTGAGCACGCCTCGGCACGTCCCCTCACCGATTCCCATCATCTTCGCGAGATTCTTCCTGCCGACGCGAGGGTTCTCGGAGACCAGGAACAGCGCCCAGATTAGATGATGCATGTCGAACTTCGGGAGAGCGCCGCGCTTCACCATCGCTCGCGCTCCATGATTGGCTCCACCCTCAGAACGTCGACAGGTCGCCGGCGACGCACATCTTGGTAATCTTGGGGAGGTTCGCGAGCCAGTTGTTGGTCACGCTCTCGACGTCGGACTTTACGCTCTCGAACTTCACGCCCTTCTCGAGGATGAGGTGGACGTTGGCCGCGAGCGGCTGGTCTATCGGCTTGCCTATCTGCGAGAGGATGCGGACGTGGGCTTCGCGTATCTTGCCCTCGTTCTCCGCGGCGATCTGGTTGGCAATCTGGATTGCCAGGAGATTGTACATCTTCCCGACGTGCGTGACCGGGTTCTTTCCGGACGTTGCCTCGAGGCTCATCGTGCGGTACGGGGTGATGAGGCCGTTGGCTCGGTTCCCCCTTCCGACGTTGCCATCGTCGCCGTTCTCCATCGACAGGCCAGTCACCGTTAGGTAGTAGATGTTCTTCTTGTAGTCGTCCGCCGTGTTAACGAAGACTTCGACGTCGCGGTCGGTGTATTTCGTGGCGTTGTCGGCCACCTTGTCGTGCAGCTCCTCGACGACGCTCTTGTAGTGGTCCTTGTCCGGTATCTTGGGAGAGACCATCGCCGCCGCGACCGTCAAGTAAATCTTGTTTCCCATCCTGGCAGCCATGACCTTGACGTCCTCGCCGACTTCCGGCAGGGAGCGCTTCAGCGGGCCGTTGATGAGCTGCTCGGTCTTGAGGGTGAGGAGCTCCGTCTCCGAGAACGGTGCGAAGCCCACGCCGAACGACGTGTCGTTGGCGAGGCTCTTGTTCGTGTCGTAGACGCCCCTGAGGTCAATCGACCCCTGGCCAATCCTGCAGTCTATCATGACGTCCCAGTCGACGTTCAGGTTGCGGCACGTCTTCTTGAGGTAGTTGTATGCGGCCTTGACGGCGACGGACCGGTACGGCAACCTCTCGCCGCCGACCTCGGTCACCGCGCGGCCGACCAGCAGAACGTAAATCGGGTCGAGCATCCTTCCGCCGCCGAACTTCGGAGCGGCCTGCCCGCCAACGATTTGGCACTCATCCGTGTTATGGTGGAGGATGGTGTTGAACTCCTCGCTGTACATCTTGCAGAGCCCGACCGAGACGGATTCGGCGATGCCGTCGGCGATGCTGTCTGGGTGCCCCACGCCCTTTCTTTCCACAATCTCGGTCTTCTGCTCCTCGATGGGCGTCTGGTTGAGAGTTTCCACGAATATGTTCCTTGCTGCCATTTCATGCCTCCGTTTTGCAGTGCTTGAATCGCCTGGCTTAATATATGCTTTTCGGTAAACATATCAATTTATATACAGCCGCAAGGATACTCGAACGATGGCCGGAGAAGCCCCCTGCAAGATATGTGGCACGCCCATTCCCCACGGACAGGCCAAGTGCCCTTTGTGCGGCACCGAATTCTCCCGCTCCGAGAGCGGAAAGGTGAAGGCCAAGGTCACGACCGAGAAGAAGGTCGCGCAGAAGCTGGACATCGACATCTCCGACCCCGAGGTCCGGAAGACCCTCGAGGACCTCACACTCATCCCCGGCATAACGCGCCGGGGGGCGCTGGTCCTCTACAAGCAAGGGATACGCAGCGCGTCAGATTTCATCAAGAAGGCCATGCCTGGCGAGGCTTACAGCGAGAGGTACGCCCAGGTCATCGCGAACCGCCTGGCAATCGATTCGGCCAAGGGAAAGGGCGAGGTCAAGGAGCGCCAGGTCCCGTGCCCTTCGTGCCGCTCCCCGAACAAGGTCGCGTCGAAGAAGTGCGGCGTCTGCGGCGCCCAGCTTTCGTCGGTCAAGAAGAATGTCGACCTGGAGCAGATACAGGGCCGCGTGAACGAGACCATTAAAGAGGTGCTGGGCGAGTTCGCCGAGGGAGAGGATTTCAGCTCGCTGCCCGGGGACATGAAGGCCGAGATAGCCGCCGTACTGTCGTCGGAGAGGGAGATTTCCGAGGACGAGGCCAGGGAGGTCGCCAGGTCATTGACGGCGCTCCCGGACGACATGACGCAGATAGTCGACGACATCGCCCTCGAAGACACCGAGGAGCCCGATGGTGATTCGCCAGGCGCCTCCGAAAAGAAGGCGACCGCGGCGAAAGCGGATGACTCCCGCCATCTCAAGAAGCGCCAGATTCTCGTCGCGCGGCTCGACCGGTGGCGCAAGATGGGCTACGACGTCGCGGAGCTCGAGCCGCTGGTCGACGGGGACTTCGAGGAGTTCAAGGAGCGGGCCAAGGCCGTCCTCGCCGCAAAGCTGAAGAAGGGGGATGGAAAAGCCCCGAAGCCAGCGCCGGATGTTGAACCAGAGGCTCCGAAGCCGAAGAAGGCCGCGGCGCCCGAGCCGAACGCCGCACCGACGAAGGCCGAGCCGAAGCAGGCCGGCGCAGCCGCCGCCCGACCAGCCACGCCCGAGGAGCGCGCCAAATTCTCGAAGCAGATAGATGTCTGGAAGGGGCGCGGTTACGACGTCAAGGGCCTCGCGCAGCTCCTGGACACGGACATGGACGAGTTCAAGAAGAAGTCGATGGCTATGTTGAAAGCGCAGATGAAGAAATAGCCTGGCCCGCGCCCTCGGCGCAGCCCTAATACTTGTTCCCCCCCCGCTTCCGCATCAGTTTCTCACAAAGCTAGAAACACGAAGTAGACTGCGACATTGAGCAAGGTGAGGGGGACTCCGACCTTCGCGAACTCCCAGAACGTGATGGTCTTGCCCTCCTTGCGCTCGGCGTTCTGCACGATTATCACATTGCTGGCAGCGCCGAGGATGAGCATGTTTCCCGCGATGGTGCTGCCGGCAGCGAGCGCCAGTATCCCCGGCTCCCCGACCCCTGCGGCGAGCAGCATCGGGACGTAGAGGGCGACCAGCGGGACGTTCGAGATGAGCTGGCTCATCAGGACCGAAACGATGATAATCATCCCGATGCTGGCTATCTCGACGTTAGAATCTCCGATGATGTCCTGGAAGAATTCGGATTTCCACACTGCGGCCATGAGGACGAACATCGCCGCGAAGAAGGCGAGCGTCGACCAATCCACGCCCTTTGCAATCTCAGCGCGCCGCGGGCTCAGGGCCAGGATTGGGATTGAAGCAGCCAGGGCGATGTACGTCAGCCGCAGGTCGAAATCCAGGCCGGTCGCGACGATGGACACCTTTGCGACAATCATCGCTATAATTATCCAGAGCGACGCTTTTGCCAGCCGCGCCATCTTCGGGTCCGCCAGCGGAGCGTCCTCGTGGGATAGGGGCTTGGCGTGGAACTCCTTGGCGAAGAAGAGCCTCAGCACGAGGTAGGCCAGCATGATGTTGAGAATCGTCGGGACGAGAAGGTGCCTCAGGAAGGCCGCGAACGGGTTCCGGAAACCGCCCTCCAGCGCGATGATGAGGTTCTGCGGGTTGCCGATGGGGCTGACGACGCTTCCCAGAGTGACGGCGAAGGCCAGGCAGAGAAGCATCAATTTCGGGGACATCTGGTGGCGCTTCGAGAGGGCGAGCATCACCGGCGTCCCGATGATTGCCAGCGTGTCGTTCATCAGGAGCGCGGAGGCCGCGCCGACGCCGAAGAGTATCAGGAGCACTAGCTGGTCGGTTGTGCGGGCGCGCCTGAACAGCTTGTACGACAGGTGCTCCAGGTAGCCGCTGAGCTCCAGCGCCTCGCCGACGACGAACATCCCGAAAAGGAAGACCATCACGTCGATGTTGATCGAATCCAGTGCCTCCAGCGGCGTTATCTGGATGGTGACGAGGACCGCGACGGCGCCGCCCACCATCACCTGCCAAATCTGCAGCCTGAACCGTCCCACCTGCCGTATCGCGATTAGGATGAAGACGGCGGCCAGGACGAATATCGAGAGCGGGGGCATCACGACTGCCATCGCCGAGGCGCTAATTAAATTTGGCAGGTGCATCGATTAGGGCAGCCCATCAATTCCTGGCAGTCATAGCAAGGGTTAAATCCCCCCGAGTCGATTGCGCGGGCGTGATTGGAATGAAAGAACGCGTCAAGACGCACATCCTGGATCTGGACGAGCAGATAGGGGGCGGAATACCGCGCGGCCACGTCGTGCTCGTCTCCGGCCTGCCTGGAACGATGAAGTCATCCATCGCCTACAACGTGCTCTACTTCAACGCCCGCGAGCTGGGCACGCGCGGCCTCTACGTCTCGCTCGAGCAGGGGCGCGACAGCATCGTCGAGCAGATGGCCGGCCTGGGGATGAACCACGGCGAGGTCGAGGAGCTGGTCAACATCGTCGACCTCGGGTACCTGCGCATGAACACCGAGCAGGGGAAGATGAGCCACGACTGGATGGAGGTCTTCAGGCTGTACGTTCAAAACCTGCGCAACGCCACGAAATACGAGCTGCTGGTCGTCGATTCGCTGCCCGTCCTGGAGATACTCTCCAAGCCAGACGACCGCCGCGTGCGCCTCTTCGAGCTCTTCGGCTGGCTGCGAGAGCTCGGCATCACGACGTTCATCATCTCCGAATCGGCGAGCCGCGACGACGTCGTCCACGAGGAGGACTTCCTCGCTGACGGCATAATCAAGCTGAAGAAGGACGTCGTCGGAACGGACGTCCAGCGCCAGATAATCATAGACAAGCTCCGAGGCTCGAAGCACTCGATGGGCGTCTTCGCCCTGCTGCACGACGGCGAGAACTTCAGGGTCACCAAATCGATAAGCGGGTAGGCGCTAGCCAAGCCAACGCGGGGGACGTTCGCCCAGCCATCGGCGCTGAAATGAGAACTCTCATGCAAGGTTTAACTAGGTGAGCAGCCACAAGTAATTTTCAAGCGTTGCATCGGTGACGCTGGAGGATGTGAAATGAGACACGTAGCAACCTTAGCGGTAGCTCTGTGCGTCCTCGCCCTGGTTTTCAACGGGGGCGAGGCCAGCGCGCATCATGGGAGCGCCGTCGAGGCGACAATAAGCGTGAGCATATGCGAAGGGAACGCCACGTTCGTCGTCAGGTACGACCCGGACGCGGAAATCGGCGGAATCCTGCGGTTCGTGCCGCGGCCGATGGTCTTCACGAAGAATGCGGAGAGCGGAGCGTGGGAGACTGGCGACGTCGAGGCGCTCATCGTGGCGCCGAACAGCGGCATGGAGGTGGCCGTGTTGATACCATCGTGCGACGGCCCATTCGGGAAAGTGGATGTTTTGAGGCTCCGCGGGGAGCTCGCGTTCCAGTTCGATGAGGCAACTCCCGGAACGCTTGTCCTCGGACCGATCCCGCTCATCCGCCCGGACGTCGATGACACGTTCGGGAACGGAGGTTCCGGAATCATCCAGATGCGACCGGACGTCGGCGACGACGCATTCTAGGCGTGTCTCGTGCGGAGCCCTAGCGCATAAAACTCTTTTACTATTTCTTTTTCCAGCGGCTTGCTGCCAGCCTTCCCGGCCAATTCGAGAGCGCGCTCCAGGGTGGATGCCGCCTCCTCCATCCTGCCGGAGGACTTCAGCGCCGACCCGAGATAGGCGAGCGACTTGGCCATCACCAGCGGCTCGCCGAGCCTCCCCGCCACCTCCAAGCCAGCCCTGGCTTGACCCACAGCTTCCTCGAACATCCCCCTCTGTCCTGAAATCATCGACAGGTTGTTGTAGACTCGTGCCAACATCTTCATGTCACCAATCCCTTCGAGGATGTCGCGAGCCTTCATCAGCGAGGATTCTGCGGCGAGTAGGTCTGGCTTTTCGATGTAAACTCCGCCGATGTTCGCCAGAGCCACGCCTTCCATAGGGACGTTTCCCGTCTCCCTAGCCATCGCCACTGCTCGCGAGAAGAAGTCGACCGCGCATGCGGTATCGCGCATCGAGAAGGCGTTTGCACCGAGGGATATGAGCAGCTTGAGGGATGTCGTCTTCTCTTCGCAGTTTTCAAGCAATTTGAGCGCTCGTTCCTTGTAGTACCTGGCACGCCCGAGGTGCCCGCGCTTCTCCTCCAGACGCCCCTTGCCGTACAGGGCGCGCGCCAGCGCAACGGGGCTTCCGAAGGACTCGCCGAGCGCCCGCGAGGCGTCGAACTCGATCTCCGCCCTCCCGATATCCTCCCCCTCATATAGCGAGCCGAGGAAATACCTGGCACGCGCCTCCCCCTCGCCGTCGCCCGCCCTCGACGAGAGCTTCACCGCCTGTTCCAGCGCATGGCGAGCGTCGTCCTTGGCTCCCCGCCGGAGGCACAGCTCACCGATTGCGCATAATGCCTCACGCTCGACGGCCGGCATGCGGTCCTCTCTCGCCATGACGACCGCCGCCCCCAACCGCCTCGCCGCCTCATCCCAACGCCCGACGTGCTGGTAGACCCGGCCGACGGAGACCAGGAGCCTCGGGTCCATTTCCGCTTCGCTGGCGCACATCTCGTCGGCCACCTCGTCCAACCCGCTGACGTACCCCTTGGCGACAAGCTCGCCTGCCATCTGGCCGAACAGATCCTTGGATATTCCGGCCTCTCCAGCTTTACTGTAGTGGTGTATCGCCTCGAGACCGCTCGCCACACCCACGCAGGAGC
>DAIRED010000093.1:0-8195 GCA_036795795.1 Thermoplasmatota archaeon
ACCCGGAAGCGGTAGCCCTGGAGGTCCTGGATTGTGAAGAGGCGGCGAGCGCCTGTTACGCCCACCCGCCATCCCCCGTCCTCCGCCCTCTCCCCCGCCCTTCGGACGAGCTGCGCTCGTCCTCGCTCGGGTTGCGCACACCCCTCGCTCCCGCCCCCGCCGTCGCCGGTACCGATGCTCCCTCCTCCTTCGCACTTATCGCACCCGCCCTCCGAGCCGGCGATGCAGTCCTCGCTCACCATGACCTCCTGGCGGCCTTGGACGGCGACCCAGGCGTCGGCCACGGAGGCGATTGACGCGACCTCTCGGGCACTGGTCTCGGGAGACGCTTCGACGGAGGCGAAGTGCGCGGACATATCCCGCGCGGAGCGCGAGTTGGCGACGTTTAGCGAGAACCCTCCGAGCGACGCGGCCTTCCCGACGCGCTTCCTCGCGCCGAGCGAATGGGCCATCACCGGCCCGCGCCAGGAATCCATGCCCGGGCCGAGCGCGCGCCAGAACGAGTTCATCGTGACCCTGGGCATCTCGATTGCGATTCCGTCCGTTCCAGAAAGTTCCGAGAGGAACCCCAGGTCCGCCGACGGAAGTCCGTACAGGGCATCCACGAGGACGACGCCCGCGCCGGCGTCCAGCAGCTTTCCTGCGACGCCCGGGTCTCGCGTCCGCGCCACTAGCTTTGGCTCGTTTTTCGTCCGTTCCGTTTTGGGAAGCACGGGCGCGCGCGCCTCCGGCCTCTCGCACAGGAACGACTCAGAGACCTTGCGCTCCAACGACGCAACCAGCGACCTGCGCATCTCCTTGAGTGCGCTGACAGGAACGAACGGACGCCCGACGATTGATATGTCCAGTTGCCCGACGTCGAACGGGGTGTCGCCCAGTGAGCCCACCGCCGTCTTGACGGATTCCTCGGAGAGCGGGCGTTTGTCGGCTTCGGCGGCAACCGGGCCAGCCAGTTCGACCGACAGGTCGCCCGAGGCGGCGGTCATCCGCACCGCCTTGCCGGGCTCAAGTCCGACGCCCACGTCGATAAGGCGCTTCCTCCCCGACCTTGCATTCTTCGCCGCCTCCACCATCGAACGGGACGATGTCAGGCGCACCTCGTCGCCATCGCGGGCCGGGAAATCGATTTTGACCTCGACGATGCCGCGGCGCGCCTGCTCGACGGCCAAAACTATCCCGCCGGACTCGCCAACCCCAATGCCGTCGCCAGGAGTCAGTGACATCCCTTCCAGGATGCTCATTCTCGCCCACTGGCCGCGGACGGCGAGGACCTTGCCGAGCCTCAGGCCGGCGTTGCCCTGAGAGGAATGGTTCGTCAGCGATGCGTGCCTCGCGCCCAGCGAGTAGCCGCGAGTGAACTCCCTGTTGAACGCCAGCGCCAGCATCCTCGCGGTACCCGCGTCCGGAAGCTCGCCGGAGTCGAGCGCCTTCCTGTAAGCAGACGTCGCGAGGGCGACGTATTCGGGCGAGCGCATGCGCCCTTCGATTTTCAGGGCGCGCACGCCGGCTCCGACGATTTCACCGAGCCGGTCCAGCGTGTTCAGGTCCCGTGTGCTTAGGAGATACGGTCCTGAAGCGTGCAGGCTGTCGCCACCGACGGCGTACTCCATCCTGCACGGCTGGGAGCAGCTCCCGCGGTTCCCGCTCCTGCCGCCGATGAATGAGGACATCAGGCACTGGCCAGAGTGAGCGTAGCAGAGCGCGCCATGGACGAAGATTTCAGTCCCGATGGCTTCGGAAATCTCCGCAACGTCCGTTATCGGAGTCTCCCTAGCCACGATTGCCCTGGAGAATCCCAGCTCCTTCGCCGCCTCCGCGCCGGCGGTGTCGTGGACTCCGAACTGTGTCGAGGCGTGCAGCTCGATTGGAACATGCTCGCGGGCCAGCGAGGCGAGGCCGACATCCTGCAGTATCGCGGCGTCCGCGCCCCAGGAGTAGACGTCGGCAAGGAACGAGAGCGCGCCGGCCAGCTCGTCGTCGTAGAGGAGCGTGTTGACGGCCACGTACGCCTTCGCCCCGGACAGGTGAACGTACCGCAGCGCGTCGCGGAGCTCCGCGTCGGAGAAGTTGCTCGCGGACTTTCTCGCTCCGAACCGCTTTCCAGCCAGGTAGACGGCGTCCGCGCCGGCTTCGACGGCCGCTATCAGCGAGTCGGGCGAGCCCGCGGGAGCCAGCAGTTCAGGCTTTTCCGCCACGTCGCCCCCTCTTCGATGATTTGGCGCTCGATGGCTCACCATCTGGGACGACCACGGCGAAACCCCTGCAATCCGACGGCGCGCCCTTTGCCTTCTTCGAGAATGTGGCGGCCACGACCAACCCATCCATGGCCGTCAGGGGCGCATCGCCCAGCGGGACGACGGCGAAGTCCAGGCAACCGGCTGCGCACAGGTCCCGCATCAGCCTCGTGTCGTCGAACAGGACTGGGAGCGCCCGCGCGTCGTACTTGCGGACCGCCATTTCGCCCCGTTCCCCGCCGCTCGCCGGGAACCCTCCGAGCTTGAACCCCGAAGACTGGATGCCACGGGACGTGTCGAAGATGGCCGGGTATACCCCCTCCCCGATGAGCCCGCCCACCTGGGGGCCAGTCATCAACGCGACCTTGGCCAGCACCTCGCGCTCCCTCTTCTGGTCGAGCACGTCCTTCTTCAGCCTCCCGGCGACGGATGCCATCTCCAGCCTCCTCATCAGAAGCGCTGCAATCTCGGAGTCCAGCCTGTCTATTTCGTCTCGCACTCTCTTCAACATTCAATCTCCTCCTGCGACCCGGGGCCGCACGTGCTCTATCAACATAAGGTCCGCCAGGACCAAGGCCACGGCGGCCTCGACAATCACCGGGGCGCGCAGGGCGAAGCATGTGTCGTGGCGGCCTCCGAACTTCGTGCGAACGATGCGGTGGGATTTCAGGTCGACGACGTTCATCGGCATCGACAGCGTGGACGCAGGGCGGATGGCGACCCTGAAGAATATGTCGTTGCCGTTGGTGAGCCCGCCGTTGATTCCGCCCGAGCCGTCCAGCCTGGTCCGCTTGAACTTGGTGGGCTTCATCAGCGCATCCGTGTCGAGCGCGTTGAGCTCGCTCCCGCGCATCCCCGCACACGCGAACCCCTTGCCGAACTCCATGCCCTTCACGCCTGGGATGGCGAAGAGCGCGTGCGACAGTAGCGATTCGACAGAGTCGAAGAACGGCTCGCCCAGCCCGGCTGGAACTCCAGTAACGCGGCACTCGACCGTCCCTCCGACGGTGTCGCCCCTGGCCACGGTCTCCTCGATAGCCCCTCGGACGTCCGAGCGCCCTCCCGCATCCGTAAGCTTCGCCTCGATGCGGACCGGGGAGGCGACCTTCTTAGCCACGACGCCAGCAGCGACGAGCGGTGCCGTCAGTCGGCCTGAGAACTGGCCCCCGCCCCTGGTGTCGTTGAAGCCTCCGAACTTCTTCGATGCAGCGAGGTCGGCGTGGCCGGGCCGCGCAATTTTTTCCGCTTTGCCTTCGGCGCACGCGTCGTCGTTGCCTATCATGATCAGTATCGGCGCGCCAGTCGTCCTGCCGTTGAACGTTCCGCTGGATATGTGCGGTTCGTCGGGCTCGTGGCGCTTGGTCGTCCCGAACGCGCCAGCCTTCCTCCGCGCCATGTCTTCCTTGAAGTCGCCGTCGCGGATTCTCAGTCCCGCAGGACATCCGTCGACCTGGGCTCCGACGCACTCGCCTCTCGATTCCCCGAACAGGCTAACCCTGAACACCCTTCCGAACGAGTTCATCCAGCCGTCACCTCCCCCAGGTCCTCGAAGAACGAGGGGTACGATTTGGCAACGCACTCGTGGCGCATAATCCTTCCGCCCCGCTCCGAGCGCAGCGCCGCGACTGCGAGCGCCATAGCAATCCTGTGGTCGCCCAGCGAGTCGGCGCGCCCTCCCCTCAGCGAGCCGCCGTCGACGACGAGGGCGTTCCCGCGCACCCTGGCCCTCGCCCCGAGGCAGCTGAGACCGGCGGCGAGCGCGGCGGCGCGGTCGCTCTCCTTCGAGCGCGTTCTTGCCACCCCATCGATGGTCGTCCGGCCTTTGCAGTGGCACGCCAGCGCTGCGAGCGGGGGCAGAAGGTCGGGCGAGGCGGTGACGTCGAAGTCGAAGCCCTCGAGGTCGCCGCGCGACGCAGCCACCGAGCTGCCAGAGATTTTCACATCCGCTCCGGCGAGCCTCAGCGCCTCGACGATTGCAGTATCTGGCTGAAGCGATTTGGGTGCGAGACCGCGTACGGTCACGCGCCCCGCCACCGCCCCGGCGACGAGCATGAAAGCCGCACCGGACCAGTCCCCCTCGATGGTGACGCGGGTCGGGCGGTACGACTGGTCCCCCTCGACGGAGAAACCTTCCGGCAGGTCGTCGCGCACCTTGCCGCCGAAGCTGCGGACCGCTTCGAGCGTCATCTCCAGGTAGCGCCGGCTGTTGAGTTCGGTCAAAGTTATAACGCTGTCTTCGTCAGCGAGCGGGAGCGCCATCGCCAGCCCGGACGCGAACTGCGAGGTGAGCGACGCGTCGACGCGCGCCTTGCCGCCGACAAGCGGTCCTATGACCGCGACCGGGGCGCGCCCTCCTTTGGCCGCGCAGCGAGCTCCGAGCTCCCTCATCGGACCTTCGACGTCCCCGAGCGGGCGCTTCAGGAGCGTCCTCGCGCCGGTAAGTGCGACATTGCGGCCGGTCAGAGCCACGATGGGTATGCCCGCGCGCAGGCAAAATGCGGACTCGCCGCAATCGACGCTGGCTGCGCCTCGCGGGCCGATTCCGCCATCGAGGCGCCATTCCCCGCGGGCGCTCGTCACCTTGGCGCCGATGGTCTCAGCCAGGCGCAACGCAGCGTGGGCGTCTTCGCAATCAGACGGAGACCGTATGCGGCTTGTTCCGTCCGCGAGAGCGGCGAGCAGAACCGCCCGCTGGGTGGCGCTCTTCGATGGCGGCGCGCGCACCGTCCCTTCAACTTCCGCCGGCTCAACGAACCTCGTCGGCAATCACCCCCGCGACGTCCTTGACGGCTCCGCGCGAATCGACCACCAGGTCGGAGGATTTGAAGTAGGCGCGCTCCCTCTCGGCCAATATCTTGCGGATGCTGGAAACCTTCGCCCGTCCCTTGAGGAGGGGCCTTTTGCCAGCTCCACTCTCCCTTTCGGTGGCGGTCGCCTCGTCTATCCACAGCAGCACGACTGGCCCCATGCCCTTGAGCAGTTCGACGTTGCGAGGGTCCAGAACGGCTCCGCCGCCGACGGCGACGACGAGGCCTATGTTCAGGGCCGCACCCCTGCCCGGCATCACGGACGCGTCCTTGATGGCCCCCCTTTCCATCGCGCGGAATCCCATCTCGCCGCCGAACTTGAAAATCTCCGGAATCGCGCTTCCAGCGGCCTTCTCGACCATCGCGTCCGTGTCGGCGAACCCGCGCCCGAGCCGCCTTGCCAGAGCCCTTCCCGTGGACGTCTTTCCGGAGGCCATGAATCCGGCAAGGATGATGGATGGCTTGACCACGCGATTGGCGCGGAGCCGTGCCACCTCGCCGCTGAACGCAGCACGCCGCATCGCATCGACCGGCGCGTCGCGGCTCGTGAATATATTGAACGATTCAGCGCCCTGCTGGACGAGCCATTCGCGCCCGTCGATGATACTACAGCCACGGCTCCGGGCGTCCTTGACGAGTGTCGTCTCAGTGCGATAATTCGCATCCAGGACCGCGATTCCCGGGTTCAGCAGGCCGGGCTTCACGACCCGCTTGCCGGTGGCCAGGCATCCTACGACGAGCGAGCGGCCGGAGAGCGCCTTTCCCAATCCCGCGTCGGTCAGGGAGGCTCGCTCGCATCCGAACTCGCGCGAGAGCTCCAGCGCCTTGGGGGAATCCCTGCCAGCGACCGTGACGCTCGCGCCGTCGGCCAGCAGCGCCACGATTGCCGCCCGCGCCGCGCCACCGGTCCCGAGCACGACAGCTTTCTCGCCTCGGACCTTAACGTTCGAATTGGAAAGCGCTTTCGACACCCCTGCGACATCGGTGTTGTGCCCGACCCACTGGCCCCCCTTCCGCACGACTGCATTGACTGCGCCGGTCTCCTCCACGGTCCGGTCGAGCCGCGCCATCAGCTGAACGAGTTCCTCCTTGTACGGCGAGGTGGCGTTGAAGCCGTCCGCGCCCATGTCTTCCAGCGTACGAACCGCGGACTCGCAATCCGTCGAAGCCAGGCGCACGTATTCCGCGTCCATCTCCCTATCCGCGAACGCCGCTCGGAACATCTCCGGGCTGAGGCTGTGCAAGATTGGCTTTCCGACGACGGCGTAAAGTTTGAAATACCGCTTTGTTTTTCCAAAGCTCCCGCGCGCGTCTTTTCCGCTCAATCCATCGCCCCCAGCATCTCGTAGAAATGCACCGTCTCCGCGAGTGTGAGCTGGCCTGGCTCGGTCCTTCTTCCCTCGTCGGGGGCGGCGTAAGTGAACGGCGCTCCCAGCAGCGGCGCCGCGAGCCGGGTCGTGCGACCTTTGATTCCTAAGCCCACGACGACCACGTCGTCCGCGTCGTCGAGCAGGCCGAGCAGCCTGGCATTGTCCGTTCGGTTACGCGCGAGGCAGGCGACCTTCACGACGTCCGCGCCGAGGCGGCGGGCGCCGGCAACGATTTTACGCAACTCTTTGGTCGGTGGAGTCCACTTCGTATCGTGGTGGGAGATGATGACCTTGGCTCCAGCGCGTTTGGTCGTGGCGATGACCTTCCGGAGGAACGCCGGGGCAGATTCCATTTCGACGTCGACGTAAGATGCGCCCGAGCTTATTGCCAGCTTCAAAATGCGGAGCCTCTCCGCATCCGGAATCTTCCCTGGGCGGCACGTCGCCACGAGTTCGATCGGCGTCTTGAAAATCTTGACGATTTCTGAATCGTCGAGGCGAGCCAGGTCCAGGCGTATCTCGGCCATGTCCGCCCCCCTCAAGGCTCGCACCGCGCCCCGAAATCCCCTCTCACCGACGCTGACGCAGATTCTCAAGCGCCGCCTCCAGCAAGCTCCAATCCACGCCTACGATCCGGGATTTTCCGATGACGTCCAGCACCGGGAGCAGCACCGCTTCGCCGCGCCCCTTCTTGTCGGCCCTCATCAGCGCCAGCGCCTTCCTCGGAATCGCTGGCCGGACCGCGCGTCCCAGCAACGTCGAGCGTATGAGTGCCGCGGCCCTCTCCCCATCCTTCTTCGGGAGGAACCCCATCTCGACGCACAGCGACGTCTCCGCCAGGAGCCCTAGCGCCACCGCCTCGCCGTGAGAAATCCCCAGCGCGCCTTCGAGCGCATGCCCGACCGTGTGGCCGAAGTTGAGCTTAAGGCGCTCGCCTGAGTCCTCCTCGTCCGAGGCGACGATTCTCGCCTTGACAGCGACAGCAGCCTTGACCGCGCGGTCCAGCGTCTTCGCGTCCAGATGGAGCGCGCCCTTGCCGAGCTGCTCGAGGGCGTTGAACAGCCCCGCGTCCGCGACGAGCGCGCACTTGACAATCTCCGACAGACCGTTTCGCACCTCTGCCTTGGGCAGGGTCCGGAGGAACTCTGGGTCGCAAATGGCGAATTGAGGCTGGCGTATGGCTCCGATGGCGTTCTTGCGCGCGCCGAGGTTGACGGCGCTCTTGCCCCCGATGGCCGCGTCGACCTGCGCCAGCAGAGTCGTTGGGACAAGGCCGAGAGGAACGCCCCGGTGGTAGGTGGCCGCCACGAACCCAGCGAGGTCGCAAACGGCCCCGCCGCCGATTCCGACGACGAGCCAGGAGCGGTCGACTCCCAGCTCGGCGAACCGGTCGTACATCTTCCTGGCCTGGCCGAGCGTCTTGGACGCTTCGCCTCCGGAGACGATTGTCGTCGGGCAGCCAGGCATCTTGCGCGGGTGGAACTTCTTGGCGGCGCGGTCGACGATGGCCACCATCTTCCTGCCTCGCGAGAGCCTTGCCAGCTCGGCGACGTCCCCGAAGACTATCTCGCAGCTCCCGCTGGCGGCGTCGAGCCTCAACGCCTTCCGCCCCCCTTGACGTGCTTCTCGAGGGCTCGGACTTCAAGAGCCAGCTTGGAAAACTCAGATGGGGTGAGGGCCTGCTCCCCGTCGCTGATGGAATTTGCGGGATCGGCATGGACCTCGAGCATCGCGCCGTCCGCGCCCGCTGCGACCGCCGCGAGCGTCATCGGGCGCACGAGGCT
>DAIRED010000094.1:0-8151 GCA_036795795.1 Thermoplasmatota archaeon
CCAAGACCCACGAGCTCGCTGAATTCCATCTCCTCGCGCTCCTCCGCCTCCGCGGCCTCGATGCGTTCGACCGCCTCGGGCTCGCCGGCCGGGAGCTCGGGGTCGGTGTCGGGTTCTGATGGCTCTGCCTCCTCGCGAAGGTCCGAGCCGCAGTTGATGCAGAAGTTGTCCCTCTCGCCCACCTCAGAGCCGCACTCCGAGCAAGTGAATATTACGGCGTCCTCGGTGTCGCCGGTGGCGAAATCCTTGAGGCTGGAGTATAGCGGACCTTGCTCCTCCCGCGGAACTGGCTCTGCCTTTTCCATAAGGGGAATCGGCTCCGGCAGTGGCTCGTGCGGGGGCGGGCTTTTGGCAGGCGCTGGCGCTTCGGCGAGCTCTGGCTCGGTCCTCGCAGGCGTGGCCAGCGCAGCCATAACATCCATCGGTTTGGAGGGCATTATTCGCTCGGGAACGGGCTCCCTGGCGCGCGCCTCGCGCTCCGCCCGCAACGCCTCCTCGACCCTAGCGCGCATCTCTATCGCCACGTCCCATCCGGGCTTCATCGAGAGCGCCTGGTCTAGCGCGTCCAGCGCGGCCCGGTTCACCCCGGCGGCGATGAGTGCGCTTGCCTTCTGCGCCTGCAATTCGGGTGTCTTGAACTTCTCGAGGACCTTGTCGTAAGACTTCACGGCTTCGAGGTTGCGCTCCATCTCCTGGAGCAGCAGGCCGCGGTTGAGCCAGGAGTCGAGGTTGGTGGGGTTCGCCTCGAGCGCCCTGTCGAAGGAGGCGAGGGCCTCGTCGCGCCTGCCAAGATGTTTCAACGCCACGCCGCGGTTCGAGAGCGCGCGCTCGTTCTTCTGGTTGGACTTGAGGGCCTGGTCGAAACAGAGCACGGCCTCCTCATCCTTGCCCATCTCCAGTAAGGTCGCGCCCTTGTTGTTCCAGGCGCGCTCGTAGCCCCTGTTCAGCTCCAGCGCCTTGTCGTAGCACGCGAGCTCGTCGTCGTGCTTGCCCAGCGCGTAGAGCGCAGCGCCGAGGTTGAACCACTCCTCCTCCGAGGACGGGTTCCGCCGCAGCGCCTCTTCGTATGCTTCGACGGCCTTCGCGTGGTCGCCCAGCGCGGCGTAGCAGTTGCCCATCATCGAGTGCGGGACGTCGTAGTCCGGCTTGAGATCGGCCGCCTTCCCGAAGTACTCCAGCGCCTTCACGTAGTTGCCTGCCTCGAAGAAGTCCTTGCCCCAGTTCATCATCGATTCGAGCTGTCCCATGCTCGGCAGGTGGCGCTGGCCGTCCTTCTCCAGGAATGCCTGCGTCGAGCGGCGGTCCAGGTCGTCGGTGAGCCCGAACTTCTCCAGGAGCTGGCCGAAGCGGTCCGCGTCGGCGACCGCGACATCGAACTGCCCAGCGTAGGCCTCCGCGTCGCGCGTGACCGTGCCGGTGGTGATGTAAATTCCGCGGGGGACGCCGGATTTGCGCATCCTCTCGACCGCTTTCTGGATGTCGTGCGGGCGCGCCGCCTCGACCTCCCTCGTGGCGAACACCAGATATCGCTCGTCGCCTGGCTGCAAGACCGCTTCCATCTCCATCGTGTCGCCGGACGTCCGAATGCCCTTCGTCGCCAGGCCCATCCCCTTCACGGCCCTCTCGACGAACGAGCGGAAGTCTTGCTCGCCCAGGTCGCGCAGCTGCTTGGCGATGAGCGACGGGTCGCGCGTCATGCAGTGCCCTCCTGCATCCTCTTGAACGAGCGCTCGCGCCAGCGTTTCGCCTCTTCGTGCCCGGGGCTGATGCGAAGCGCCTTGTCGAACGATATGACCGCATCGGAGTACCGCTCGAATTCGTGCAGGGCGATGCCGCGTTTGAGCCAGACATTCTCGTCCCTCGGAGAAATCTCCAAGGCCCTGTCGAACGCGGCGATGGAGTTGGTCTGGTCCCCGAGCTCTCGCATCGAGTCCCCGATGCCTATCCAGGCGTTGGCGTTGCCCGGTTGAGAATCCGTTACGGTTCTGAATAGGCGCGCGGCCTCGGTGAAACCGCCGTTCTCGTGGAGGAGCCAGGCCTTCTCGACGGTCGCCGGCGCGCTCTCGGGGTCGATATCGAGCGCGCGGTCGAAGTCCGCCATCGCCCTGTCTTGCTGGCGCTGCTCCCGCATTATCTTGCCATGCTCTATCCATCCGGGAGCGTGCTCCGGGTGCTCCTTGAGGTGCGTGTCGAGGAGCTGCAGGGCCGCACCCCATCTCCCCATCGCCCGGTACGTGGTCGCCTTTCCGAGCATGGCATCCGGCTCCGTGGGCCTCTTCGACAGGACGTCGTCGTAAGCCCTCAGCGCCTCGTTGTGCTTGCCCCTCTCGGACAGAGCCGCCGCAATCCTGATACGCGGGGCCATGTAATCCGGATCCAGCACGATGGCGCGCTCGTATAGCTGTAGCGCACCGCCCCAGCGGCCCTTCGCGTCGAGCACCGTGCCCTTCTTGAACCAGGCCTCGGACAGGTCCCCGTCCAACTCCAGCGCCTTGTCGAAGCACTTGTAGGCCTCGTCGAGCTTGCCGAGCTCGAAGAACGAGTCGCCGATCCCCACCCAGGCGTCGGCGTAGCCCACGTCCAGCTCCACCGCCTCGTTGAAGGCCGCGAGCGAGCCTTCGTATTTCTTCAGGGCGTAGAGGGCCTCGCCCTTCTTGTTCCAGAGGATGGCGTCGTTGCGGTCCTGCGAGAGCGCGGCCTCGAACGAGTCGAGCGCCGCCCGGAGCTTGCCCAGCCCCATCATCACGTCCCCCCTGGCTTCGAGAAGTATGAGCGAAGCGGGGAACTTCGAAATCCAATCTTCCAGCAGTTCGAGCGCCTCGTCGCTCCTCCCGATCCCGGAGAGGGACTTCGCCCTGCCGGCCGCGCCCTCCTCGTTGTCGGGGTCGAGCGCTAGAACATCGTCGAAAGCGAGCAGGGCGTCCTCGTACTCTTCATCGTCGACCAGCTTGTCCGCCTTGTCCAGGAGTGTTTCGATTCTGGGGTCCGCGGAACCCGAGAGCACCTCGTCAATCTCGCTCTCCACCAGGTCGCCGAACCTCCCCTTGGGCTCGGCCGTTGCGACCCCTTCCGCACGCTCGTCGGCTTTCATTTCCGCCGGCCGCTCGGGCGGGCTCGGGCTTCTGGCGCGCTCCGGCACGGGGGCTATCGGAATCTCCGGCTCCGCCTCCTTCTCGGCAGACTCCGACACTCTGGCGGGCTCAACCTCGGGCGATTCGTCTTCCTTCATCAGCTCGGATATTTCATCGATGGTCGTCTCCGCTCCTGCGGTATCGGCAGCGCGCTCATCGCGCGGCGCGGGCTCTGCCGGAGCCACCATGCCAGATAGCATCTCCGCGAGGCCAGGGCCTGGTTTTTCCTTTGCCGGAACATCCCGTTGCGCGGGAGCGGGCTCGAGCGCCTTCCTCGGTTTTGCCTTCGCCTCGACCCGCTTCTCATCGGAAACGGCGCCGGCCGCGCGCTCTATTTCACCCATCTTGGCGAGAGTATCGGATTTCTTTCTGGCCACCAGCTTGTCGTTCGGGCTCAGGCCCAGCGCCCTCTCGTAGCACAGGTCAGCCTCCCGGTACCTCCCGATTGCGTAGAGAGAGTCTCCCTTCATCGACCAGGCCTCGGGGTGTTCCGGGCTCGCTGCCAGCGCTCTCTCGTAGCACCTGAGCGCGTCGGGGTGGTTGCCCGACTTAGCGAGCGCCGCCCCCCGGACCACCCAGCCGTCAGCGGAAGGCTCTTCCGACTCGGCCAGCGCTGCGGCGTACCTGGCAGCATCACCGTCCCTGCCGGCCTCCCGCAGCAAGTGCACCTTCGCCTTCAGCGCGTCCGGGTTCGCCGGGTCAATCGACAGCGCCGAATCGACGAAGCCCATCGCGGCCTCGCCGTTCCTGGCGTGGCATTTCGCCACCCACTCTTTGTCCAGGACCGATTCAAGGCTCTGCCCGGGTTTCGCGCGCCATCTCAGGCCAGCAAACTGCAGGCACGCCTTCACCGAGCGCGGCGATAAGCCCCGCGCCATTCCGCGGTCCGCGCTCGACACAGCTGCCGACATCCACTCGTGGTCTGTCTGGGCAATCGGAGGAAGGCGGGCGGAAAAATCAAGCGGAAGGCCAGCGAGCGAGGCTGCAGCCGATGCGTTTCCCACGAATCTGTCAAATTCATCTTGATTCGCACCGTCGAGCGAATCCGGGTCTGGCAGGTCGAACCTCCCGGAATCGACGGCCTTGGCATTGGTCGTGGCGACCGGGTGGGCGAGAAATGCAAGCGAGTTGGCGGGGCCGAGGCGGCGCACGACCCCCTTCCCTGCGGAACCCCAGTCGAGGGTCCAGAGCGGCGACTCTCGGGATAACTCGTCGCAGCAGCGGGCGCAGATTCGCACCCCCGACGGCGCGCCATCGCCGCATCTGAGGCACAAGGAAAGGGCCATCGTCGCTCAATATAATATATTAGGTTAAATACCTAGCGAAGCTCCCCCGCGACCCCCAGGATTGCGCAGGCCCTCAGCGACTTGCCCGCCTCCCGCGAGCGCCCAGACTCGCCGAAGACGAGCACTTCGAGGTTCGGCAGGGATGACCTGAACTCGCGGGCGACGTCTTCCGTGGCATCGCCTCCAGCGTTGCCGCCGACCAAGACGAGGCCCGCAGAGACGGAGCGCGGGGCCACCGACATCCACTCCGAGCCGACGAGTGCCTCCGCGAGGTCGGAAGGCTCCCCGCCCGCCGGAATCGAGGCGACGTCCGCCGCGAGATGGCCTGACCTCGCGAAGAGCTCCTTCAGGGGCTGCACGTCGGAGGACGAAGCCGCGGCGGCCAGCTCGCTGGGCACGAGCAGCGCCAGCTCGGAGACGACCTCCATCGCGCGCATGAACGGCAGCTTCGGGGCCATCGCCAATATCCTCTCATTGTGCAGGACAACGATGCCGTCGCAGAACCGCCGCAGCGTCGCGGCCTGCTCGAGCGCCGCCTTACGCCTGGCCGGGGCCTCGGCTGAGAACGGCAGGATGACGGTGCATACTGCTAGGGCGCCCGTCTCACGCGCCGTGCGGGCGGCGAGCGCGGCGCAGCGCCACCCCGAGTCGCCGCCAAGGCCGCAGACCGGAAAGACTGCCTGCTGGCCGGCCAGTTCCAGGGATAGCGCCCCCGCAGACCTGACATGGGGCGCGATGTCTATCCTCGGGTCCGTGTCAGAAGCTGCCAGAAGCTCGTGGTCAGGAACGACGACGGAGCGTTTGGCGAGTTTTCCGAGCCCCTTCCTGGGGTCGCCGTTTAACGCAAACGTCTCGATGCCCAGGTTGCCGGGCACGTACTTCAGCGAGTTGCATCCGGCGCCCCCACACCCGACGACGGCCACGCGGAGCGGCTCCTTGCCTTCCCCTATCCTGTAAACGTTTGGCGCCTTTCCGATCACGGGGTCACCTCTGGCATCGCCGTCGCCTGGTGCGTCTCCTCCCAGGCCCACAGCCCGAGCGCGAAGCCCGTCATTGCGCTGCCGAGCATCGAAACGAGCTGGCCGGACCAAATGATGGTGAAGGCCGCCATGCCTTTCGGGCGCCCTGGGGACATGGCCGCATAATCGCCCAGAGGCCATAATAAGCTTCGCTTCCAGGAAAGCTACCAGGAGGGCGCGCCACGCCCCCGATGGCAATGGCCTCCAGACGCCAGCACGCAGTTTCGCACCGCCCCCCTAAACCCTTAAGTAGCGCTCTTCCGATTCGTCGTTGATGCGTTCTGCGGGCGTGGAGGACATGGCGAGAGCGGCCGCCTACGTGGTCAAGGCCTCGGTCGAAGACTCGACGGACGCCGGGGGCGACGACGCCGAGCACGGAATCCTCCAGGTCAAGGGTCCGATTAGCGAAGACAGTTTCGTGCGCGTCGTAGCGGTAAGGCGGTGCGAGCACTCGGCCGCGATAGACGGCGGCTCGGCGACGGTCCTGGACTGCGGCTCCTTCGTAGTGGGCGCCATCTCGGTCGGAAGCGCGGTCTCCGACAGCGACGGGCGATGGCGCGCCTCATCCCAGACCAAGCTCGTCGGGGCATCGCACGCCGACAGAAACGGCGTCTACGCAAACCTGTTCCGCGAAGCGGTGGGGACCGAGCCCAAAGATTTTCCCAGGTCGCTGGACTCACTCATCGGAAGGGCGCGCAACCTCGCGGAGTTGCAGGAAGCTGCCAAGGTCGTCTCGTCATCGCCCGAGGGGGCGCTCGTGATGCTCGACGGCGCCCTGTGGGCGGGACTGGCGGAATTCGCCCCGCTAATCGACCGGCTGGTCGGCGAGGCACTGGCGCGAGGCGTATGCCTCGCCGGCGTCAGCAAGCGCAGCATGCTCTACCACGGCCACCGCCCGCTCGTGCCATATCTGGCGCGGTTGGGGCGAAACGCCCTTGGCGATTCGCTATGGGCTTACCCGGTCGCGCTGGCAGACTACGGCGGGCGCACCTTCGGCGCGACGTACGTGGCGCACCTTCATCCTCGGGCGCGATTCGCATTCCGCGTCGACGTGAACCCGCTGCCAGGCGCGGCGGCGGACGACATCGTTGCGATGCTCGCCTCGCTCTCCGACGACCCCGGATACCTGGGCTACCCGTACCCGCTGGCGCGCGCCCACAACGAGGTCGTCATAAGCGGCGAGGCGAAGGCGGAGATGGCGCTGGGCATCAGGCGGGCGCTCGGCGCGGCGGGCGGTGACGCGTCTCTCGTCGAGGAGTTCGCCAACAATTTCCACGACGTACTGGACGGAGGGGTCTGAATGGCATTGATGGGGCGGGTGACGGGGCGCAGCGTCAGGGAGATCCGGTTCAGGGCGCTGTACGGCGAGGACTTCCAGCTAGGCGAAATCCTGGTCGCCGAGGATGCGGAGAGGAGCCGGTCGCTTCTCGTGCGCGTCGTCGACATAGAATACGGGGCGGACGCCACCGGCGAAGGATGGTCCGAGCAGGTCGCGGGGAACATGATGCAGGGTGACGCCGGGGGCGGCTACAATCTCCGCGAGAAGGAGCGGAGGCTCTTCCCCGTCGGAGTATGCATCCCGCTGGGTTTCGTCTCCGAAGGCGGGTTCCGCAAGCCCAAATCGCTCGTGCCGCACTTCTCTGGCGTGCGGCGGGCCGAGCGCGGCGACTACGCCTTCCTTTCTGAGGGGATGGGAGACGTCGAGGTCGGCTTCCTGAGGAGCGGCGAGCGCCGCCTGGACATCCGCGTCGGCGTTCGCGGCGACAGCTTCCCCAGCCACGTCGGCGTCTTCGCCACGACCGGCATGGGCAAGAGCAATCTGATGAAGTCCCTCGCGGCGAGCGTCATGCGCGGGCGCAGGTATGGCCTCCTCGTCCTTGACCCGCACGGGGAGTACTTTGCGGGCCAGCCAGGCTACAGGGGATTGAGCCATTTGAGCGACGCTGCGGAGCGGCTCGTCGTCTTCAGCGGGCGCAGGCTCGCCGGCGCGCACAACGCCATCACGATTTCCTCGTCGGAAATCCGAGTCGAGGATCTGCTGAACTTGCAGGAATACGCCGACCCGCAGAAGGAGTTCATGCACGCCCTGCGGAGCCACCATGGCGACGACTGGCTCGTCCACGTCGCTGACGTTTCGGCCGAGTCGCTCTACGACGAGTTCGACGAGCACTACCACGAGGGCACGATACGCGTCGTGAAGAGGCGCGTGGACCGGCTGATGTCGTCGGGGCGCGTGAGCCGCGACGCCACGATTTCCATGACTCGCGCCGTCGTCCAGGCGCTGCACGAGGCCAAGGTCGTGCTCGTGGACACGAGCAGCATGCCCGAGATGGAGGAGCTGCTTGTATCCACCGTGCTTGCGCGGGCGGTCTTCGACAACCACCAGCACGCATACGAGGACACCGAGGAGTTCGCCGCGCTGCCCTCGGTCCTGGTGACGATGGAGGAGGCGCAGCGCGTGCTGGACAAGTCCAAAGGAACGGTATTCTCGCGCATCGCGCGCGAGGGCCGCAAGTTCAAGGTCGGGCTCTGCGCGATAAGCCAGCAGCCGAAGCTCATCGACAACCAGGTCATCTCGCAGTTCAACACCCTCTTTATACTGGGGCTGGCCGACAAGCGCGACCGCGAAATCCTCAGGGACGCCTCGAAGCAGGACATCGCCGAGCTGGAGAACGAAATCCAGTCGCTGATGGTCGGAGAGGCGCTCGTCACCTC
>DAIRED010000095.1:0-8070 GCA_036795795.1 Thermoplasmatota archaeon
GTCGTTCCGCCGCCGCCCCCGTCCCCACCGCCACCACCGGACGGGACGGTGCGCGCCTGGGGGACTGCCATGCCCGACATGGTTTGTCCTGCTCCGTTGAACCTGACGTATGCGAGGAAATTCCCCGACTGCGTGGCCGCTGCCTCCTCGACGATGTCGATGTTGAGGTTGTCGACGTCCGAAGCCGTGTCAGAGGTCTTCGCGACGTTGTTCCAGTCGGCGAACGCGCCGTCGATGGCGACGGATGCTGGCGCGACTTTTGCGTACGCGGCCAGCGGGTTCCCGATGATGCTCACCGTGCCGGCGGCGACCGTAGCAGAAGTGACCTTCGCCGTGACAAGCGCGCCGTCCGCCATGGCAACCACGTCCCTCGTCACTTGGACCGGCATGGCGTTGTTGACCGTCAGAACGCCTGTCGTGAAACCCGAAATGACGTTGGTGGCGACCTCGCGCGATTCAACGGCCAGCGCCGAAACGGTGACGTCCTTGCCGACCGCGCGAAGCTGGAGAGACAAAAGCGTGCTCGTCGAGACGATTCCTGCCGCGTCCTGCGGCGTCTGGCTGATGACGAGCGCCCCGTTCACGCCGTCGACGATGGGGTCGCAGACGTCGGCTATCTCGCTTCCGGTCATGCTGGCGAATCGGATTCTCGCAGCTACTCCGAGGGCGACCACCGCATCTAGCGAGGCGCGCATCTCCAGCTCCGTGCCCTGCGACTCGGCGTGGCCCGGGCCGATGGTCCCGACGGCGCTCCAGTTGCTCCGGTCGGTTCCTTGGAACTTCGCCGAGTTGACGGCCCACTCGCCGTCGTGGCCGTAGGCCTCGACGACGTATTCCGCGCCGAGGTTCAGAGTGGCGTAGCCTGTCGCGGCGTCGCCGTCCGCGTCGATGAACGCGAAGTATCTGTCAACGGTCGAACGGGCGGTCAGGACGTCGTGCGCATTTATGTAAGCGAAGAAATCCGTTCCATCAGCTGCGACGGAGAACTCGACGATGTCCAGGGCGCCATCGGCGCACTGCGCCGTGTCGACGTAGCGCGTGAACTTGTCCCACTCCCCGAACTTGCCGTCAATCGTGGCAACCTGGCCGGGGACGGGCTGGGATTGAATCAGAAGCCCGAGCGAGACTGGCATTATGATGACGAAGACGATGATGAGAATCAATGAGAGCTTCCTCGGATGGACCGCGCCCTGGTCATTGAATCGCCCGGGACCGAAGCCGTTTGTCATACCGTTGGTGCGCCCGAGGCCGTTTGTCTGGCCGTTCGTGCGCCCCATGCCATTGGTAAGGCCGTTGGTGCGGCCCTGGCCATTGGTCCTGCCGCGCCCGTTTGTGAACCCGTTCGTCCGACCGGTGCCGTTCGTGAGTCCGTTGGTGCGGCCGCGCCCCGAACCGTTCACCATCCCGTTCGTGCACCCTCTTCCGGAACCGTTCACGAGCCCGTTCGGGCGTCCAACGCCGTTGGTTCGCCCGGTTCCATTGGTCGTCCCGCGCCCGTTCGTCATTCCGTGCCTGTCGGAATCGCTAGCGCTGGCGTTGCTAATGCCGTTAGTATACTCCGTATTAGAAGAAGTCACTTTGATCAGCTAGCCATCCCCATGATGAAAAACTGTAATTGTTGGCATATATATAATAGTTATCACATTTAAATATTTTAATAATTTAACTAAATGTGCATGAAATATAAATAGGGGTGACAAAAAGCTTAAAAAGCATTCTCCTGGTCCGTGTATGCAATCTACACGTCCCTGAACGGCACGATGTCGCAGCACTGGCAGGGGAAGCACATCGTCCTGAACGATAGCGTCGTGAGGCCGTTCGCCTTCAGGACGCCCTTGCCCCAGATTCCAAGCTGGAATGCCTGAGTCACGGCCGTGCCCCTGCCGCCGTCGCTCCTGTCCGGGCACAGGCTCTCGACTTCGAGCGAATGGAGCAGCCTGGCTCTGTTCGCGCCCGTGACCTTGAGCACGCGCAGGTTTGGCACGACGCCCGTCACTGCCAGCTCCTCGTACGCGCCCTGGATGCGATGAAGCTTCTCGCCGAGGCCCAGGATGATATTCGATGTGACCTTGCCTCGGCCGAAAACGTCGACTGCCCGCGCCAGCGCCTTCTCGATTCCATCGCGATTGCGACCCGGGCAGACCTTGCGGAACGTCGATTCCGTTGCGGTCTCGAGGTTGATTTTGATTTCGTCCGAGCCGGCCTCTTTCAACCTTTGGACCCAGCCCGCATCCTCGACGTACGGCTCGACGCCAATCGGCGCATCAGGGAGGGCTCTCCGCACGCGATTGACGAATCGCTCCATGCGCTCCAACGACGCATCGGAGCTCCCGACGACGCCGCTTGTCACGGCCACGGCCTCGAAAGTCGGGTCCCGCGATGCCTTCATCACAGCGTCGAATAGCCTGTCCTCGGTGATTGCCCCGGCGAGCTTCGGCGGTGTCCCTGGTGTCCCACAGAACGCGCAATCATACATGCATCCGGGCGTGAGGTTCACGAACGCCTGGCCGGGACAGTGCAGGAGGACCGGGACGATTTCCGCGGCGCGCACGACGTCCTTCTTTCCGAGAACTGTGAAGTTGCCCTCCGTCGTATAGACCAGCGGCGTCTCCGGGTCGTTGGAGACCTCAAGCTTGACGCGCGCGCCGAGGAACGAGAAGACTACCTCCCTCGTGTCGGCGCCTGGGCCGGCGGTCGAGCGTTCGTAAGTCCGCGGCGCCATAGCCGGGTCTTCGAACCTGAACTTGCCGAGGCCGAGCAGCGCGGCCTTCATCGAGCCGCGGGCACCCTCGAGAGATGTCTCGCCCCTCAGGACCGCCGGCGGAATCTGCTCTGGCTTGCACTTTTTCAGGCTCTCTTCCATTTGACGCCCTCGGCCCCATCTTCGATGATGATTCCCATGGCCTTCAGCTTGTCGCGTATTCCGTCGGCCGCCTTGAAGTCCCTGCGCTTCCTCGCGGCCTCGCGCTCGTCGACCATGCGCTGAATCTCGGGCGCCTGAGGGTCCTCCGCAGTCGTGCCTTTTCCCAGCGTCAGTACGCCGAAGAGCTTCTCGAACTCGGCGAACAATTCCATCGATTCCTTCTTCGCCATGACGCACATGTTGCCCTCGTCGAGCGCCTTGTTGAGCTCCCTGGACACCTCGAAAGCGGCCGATATGGCGCCGCGTGTGTTGAAGTCCTCGTCCATCGACGCCTCGAACTCCCCGCGGGCCCTCTTCACGCGCTCCCAGAGCTCGGGGTTCGGGCTATCCGCTGTCTTGGCCGTCCCGAGCCGCTCCGCGACCGAGCGCAGGCGCGCCAGCGACTGCTTCGCCTCATCGAGCGCCCGCTCGCTGTAGTCTATCGGCTTTCTGTAATGGGTGTTGAGCAGGAAGAACCGCACGACGCCAGGCTCGTAGAGCTTGAGGACGTCCTTGATGGTGAAGAAGTTGCCCGCGGACTTGTGCATCTCCGCGCCGCCTATCATCAGCATCCCGCCGTGGAGCCAGTATTTGCAGAACGGCTTTCCGGTCATCGCCTCGGACTGCAGGCGCTCGTTCTCGTGATGCGGGAAGATTAGTTCGTTCCCGCCGCCGTGGATGTCCAGCGTCTCGCCGAGGTACTTCATCGACATCACGCTGCACTCGATGTGCCAGCCAGGGCGTCCTTTTCCCCACGGGGAGTCCCAGGACGGCTCGCCTTCTTTCCAGGCCTTCCAGAGGGCGAAGTCCATCGGGTCGCGCTTCCCCTCCTCCGTCTCGATTCGCCCGGAGGATTGCATGTCTTCCAGCGACTGGTGCGAGAGCTTTCCGTACTCTTTCGCCTTCGATACGCTGAAGTAGACCGAGCCCGCCGCCTCGTACGCATGGCCGTTGGCGATTAGCTTCTGTATGCCTGCAATCATCTCTGGAATGTGCTCTGTGGCAATAGGATATATATCGGCGTCCCGGACCCCCAGCGCCCGCATGTCCTTGAAGTATTCCGCGATGTAAGTCTTGGCGAGGTCGTGGATGGTGATGCCCAGTTCGTTCGCGCGCTGGATGCAGTGGTCCTCGACGTCGGTGAAATTGACGACGTAGGTGACCTTGTAGCCCCGTCGCTCGATGTGCCTGCGCACGACGTCGAACATCACGGCCGACTTGGCGTGGCCCATGTGGCTGTTGTCGTAGGTGTTGATGCCGCAGACGTACATGCCGGCGCGGCCTTCGTTGACTGGCTTGAACTCCTCCAGCTCTCCCGACATCGTGTTGTGGACCTTCAGCGCCATCGAATCACCCACTCATATCAGCACTGGCTCAATCGACGGGCTTCTCCCCGCCCTTCGTCCAATACGTCGCGAGCCCGAGCCCGCGCTTCGCGGTTATCGACGTGGGCTTGAGCTGCAGGGCCTTGCTGAGGAACGGTATGGCCTCGTCGAACTTGCCCAGGCTTTCGGACGCCGTCCCGCGCTTCCCCCACGCTTCGGGGTTGGCCGGGTCCATCTTTATCACCCTGTCGAAGTGCTTGATTGCCTCATCGACGCTTCCGAGGGACATCAGCGCGACGGCCTTCTTCTGCAGAAGCTCGGCGGTCTCGCCCTTCGTCGCCATCATCCTCTTGATGGCTGGTAGATCCTTCTCGGCCTTCGCGACTCGCTTGACAGCGGTCTCGTAGTCCCTAGGCGCGACGTCCAGGTCGGGCGCCAGCTCGACCGCCTGCTTGAGGTGCTTGACGGCCTCCGTGGCGTTGCCGTAGAAAAGCTGGCAGTATCCCTTGAAGTGAACCTCGGTCCCGACGACCATGTTCTTCTGCTTCCTGCAGTACTTGTTGAGGTCGGCGTCCCCGACGGACGCGGCGACCTTGGCCAGGCGCTCGAACGTCTCGGGGGAATCGAGCGGGCGCCAGAACGCCTCCTCGACCTCCTTCAGCTTCGCCTTGACGGTCTCGACGGTGGCCTTCTCCCCAGCGGACAGAGCCGCGGGCTTGCCCGCGAGCGCATCCTTGTTGAGCGAATCCAGCGCCGCGTTGATGAGCTTGACTGTCTCTTTCATGCTGTTGCTGACGTCCCAATCCTTCAAATCGGTCATGTTTCCCCTTACGGCGCGAGGGGATAAAAGGATGACGGCGGAAGCCTACTTCAATTCGCCTGCCCTGTCGGTCCGCTCCCACGTGAAGTCGGGGTCGTTCCTGCCGAAATGGCCGTACGCGGCCGTCTTCTTGTAGATGGGGCGCCTGAGCTTCAGGGTCTCGATTATGGACTTCGGGCGCATGTCGAAATGCTTCCTCACGAGGTCGTCCAGCTTCTCATCAGGGACCTTGCCGGTTCCATATGTGTTGACCATGATGGAGACGGGCTGCGCCCTGCCGATTGCGTAGGCTATCTGGACTTCGCACTCGTCCGCAAGACCAGCGGCGACGATGTTCTTCGCAATGTACCTCGTCATGTATGCCGCGGACCGGTCGACCTTGCTCGGGTCCTTGCCCGAGAACGCGCCGCCCCCGTGCGCGCCCACGCCGCCGTACGTGTCCACGATGATCTTCCTTCCAGTCAACCCGGTGTCCTCAGCCGGGCCGCCTTTCTCGAAGATGCCGGTGGGGTTGATGTGGTACTCGGTCTTCTCGTCGAGCCACTTTCCGCACACCGGCTTGATGACGTGCTCTATCATCTCGGCGCGTATCTTGGCGTGCGGGATTTCCGGGTCGTGCTGGGTCGAGAGGACGACGGTGCTGATTCTCTTGGGTTTGTTATCGACATATTCGACCGACACCTGCGACTTGCCGTCCGGCCTCAGCCACGGCACCTCGCCGGACTTCCTGACCTCTGCCAGCTTCTGCGTCAGCTTGTGCGCCATCAGGATGGGCAGCGGCATGAGCTCGGGCGTCTCGTCCGTGGCGTATCCGAACATCATCCCCTGGTCTCCGGCTCCCTGCTCCTTGCCCTTCTCCGCGTCCTCGTCGACGCCCTGGGCGATGTCCGGCGACTGCCTGTGGATGAGGGTCATGACCTTGCAGGTCTCGTAATCGAAGCCGTATTCTGGCTTGCTATAACCTATCTCCTTTATCGTTTCCCTGGCGACCTGCTCGTAGTCCACGTTGGCGGTCGTGGTGACCTCTCCGGAGATGACGACGAGCCCCCTAGTTGCCAGACATTCCACGGCGACCCTCGACTTGGGGTCCTGCTTGAAGATGGCATCCAATATCGAATCGGATATCTGGTCGCAAACCTTGTCCGGGTGGCCCTCGGTCACGGATTCCGAAGTGAACACGTATGAAGACATGCTATGGCCTCGTACCGGCGCAATGGTTATTTTCTATATATATCTAATCCAGGAATTCCCTCACTTTGCGCCGTTTGCGGCGTTCCCCCGTCGTGACCATATTCTCAGCGATAGGAAAGCGAGGGGAGACCGAAGGAGGGGGGACCGAAAGAGACGAACAAAATGGTGCGTTGTGTCTCAGTGGGTAATACCAACTCGTATGGATTTTCAATGCCAGCTAAGATTTAGTCTCCCCTCGGCGCGCATCAATGTGCTGAAAAATGAGCGCCGAGGGGGAGATTCGAACTCCCGAGGTGATGTCACCACCAGCTCTCAATGCCGCCGCGCTTTCGCGCGGCTTATTTCGCGCTTTGCGAAGCACTCAAGGCTGGCACCTTAAACCGGGCTTAGTTACCTCGGCACTTTCCTATTTGTGCTGCCTCGGAAACCCTCGGGTTGCTGCTGCAACCCTCGGCACTGGACGAGCTCCTTCCACTCTGCCAAGCTCGTCCGTGGGGTTCGTGACTTCTGTCACTCACCCAGTTACCTCGGCACTGCTCCATCTTTGCGTATCAAAGGGTTTAAGTGCCAGGGCTGGCACCTCCGAAGTGGCGAAGCCACGAGGCGCGGGCGAGCTTGCTCGCCCAGCGTAAACCGGGCTCGGTCCCTTCGGTGACGTCTACCGTATGGCATAATGGATAGCCATAATAATAATTTCCACGGGAACTTGTCAAAAGCTATTTACGATGGGGGGGGTTCGCTCCAGCGATGCGCGTCCTGTCCGACCCGTTGGCCTTCGAGGAGTTCCTCACGGACGAGAGCAACGCGCACGCCGCGGACCCGCGCGCGGTCGAGGCCGTCTATTTTCCGACGAACGAGGCGGAACTTTCTGAAATTCTGCGCGATGCCAGCAAAGCCGGGAAGCGCATCACCGTCTCCGGCGCGGGCACCGGCGTCACCGGGGCGCGCGTGCCGAAGCTCGGCGGAATCGTCGTCTCGATGTCGTCGATGGTCCGCGCCGAGGCAAGGGACGGTTACGAGGCGGTCGATTACCTGGGGCTCGCCGGACCTTCTTCGTTCCTGCTTGACCGGGCTGGCCTCAGGGCCATAGCCCCTCCGGGAATCCCTCTGCTGGAATTCACCGGGGCACTGCCGAAGTCCTTGATATACCCTCCTGACCCGACTGAAACGTCGGCGCAAATCGGGGGCACCGTCGCGACGAACGCATCGGGGGCCCGCTGCTTCCATTACGGTGCTACGAGGTCCTGGATAGAGGGGCTGCGGGTCGTGCTGGCAAACGGGGAAACCGTCGTTGCGTCACGCGGTGAGACCTGCGCCGGAGGCGACGGCATCTTCGAGTTCGCGTCAGAGCAGGGGACGAAGTACTGCGTTCCCATGCCCAATTACGTCATGCCCGACATCAAGCACAACGCGGGGATTTTCGCAAGGCCAGGGATGGACCTAGTCGACCTGTTCGTCGGCAGCGAGGGGATTCTGGGCGTCGTGGCCGAGGCGCGCCTCAAACTCGCCCCGAAACCGCAAGAAATCGTCTCCGACATCGCCTTCTTTCCCGACGATGCGTCGGCGATGAAGTTCGCCGACTGGCTGAGGCCGATGCGCGGCGGGGCGATGCTCTCCGTCGAGTACTTCGACCGGTTCGCTCTGGACTTCATCCGCGAGGAGCAGCCCCAGGTCCCGGCGGGCGCTGGAGCTGCGATTTTCCTGGAGTTGGCTGGGGAGGGCGGGGCGGCGCTTGCACCCTTCGACGCGAAGCTCCGCGAGCTGGGCTCGACGGAGGATTGGTGCGCCCAGACCGAGCGCGACGTGCGCGGGCTGGTCGCCGACCTGCGCGC
>DAIRED010000096.1:0-8025 GCA_036795795.1 Thermoplasmatota archaeon
GATGCAAAGTCCATTTACCTCGTCCCGCTGCTGCTCGAAGAGCAGGGGCTTGCCAACTACATCCTCAAGCGCCTAAACCTGCCCGAGGGCCCGAAGGACCTGACTGGCTGGGAGAAGTTCGTGAATTCGATTCAGTCAGCCAAGAAGCCGGTCCACATCGCCATCGTCGGAAAGTACACCCACCTCGCCGACTCGTACATCAGCCACATCGAGGCGTTCCACCACGCCGGCGCGGCGCTGGGAGCCAAGGTCGAGCTCTCGTGGGTCGAGAGCGAGGAAATCGAGAAAGGGCACGGCATCGACGTGCTTGAGAAGGCCGACGGCATCCTCATCCCCGGCGGGTTCGGCGACAGGGGGATAGAGGGCAAGATTCAAGCGGCCCGCATCGCGCGCGAGAAGAAGATTCCGTTCCTCGGCGTGTGCCTGGGATTCCAGCTGGCCACCATCGAGTTCTGCCGGACGGTCCTGTGCATGGAGGACGCCAACAGCACCGAGTTCAACCCGCGCACGCGCCACCCGGTCGTCGACCTGCTGCCGGAGCAGAAGGACGTCACGAACATGGGCGCCACGATGCGGCTAGGCGCGCACAAGGCGCTGCTCCAGAAGGGCTGCAAGGTCTCCGAGCTCTACGGCGGCTCGACGGAGATATCCGAGCGCCACAGGCACAGGTACGAGATTAATCCGGAGTTCGTGGAGAGGATAGAGCGCGCCGGCCTCAAGTACACCGGGCGCTCCGAGGACGGGCGCAGGATGGAGGTCGCCGAGCTCGAAGGGCACCCGTACTACGTCGCGACGCAGTTCCACCCCGAGTTCAAGTCGAGGCCGCTGAAGCCCTCGCCGACGCACTACGGGCTCGTGAAGGCGGCGCTGGCGTACGCGGAGCACAAGCACTGAGAGTCATGACCCACTCGCGAGTTGAAATAAAACACTTGCGAGAATACCGCGAAGTGCAATCCCTTGCCAAGCGCACGATTGACCACTTGCGAACTGCGATTCGCGCCGGAATGACCGAGAAGGACGTGCGTTCCGTCGCCGAAGAATACATGCTCGATAATGGCGCGGACGGCTTCTGGTATCACGGCGTCGGGGCGTTCGTCCTCGCCGGGGAGCGTTCCGTTCTGTCGATGTCTGGCAGAGAATATCGGCCTTCCGATTACAAGCTGAAGGGAACCGATTTGGTGACTGTGGACCTCAGCCCGCGCATCGGCGAATACTGGGGCGATTACGCGCGAACGCTCGTGCTCGTAGGCGGTTCAGTCCTTGATGTCAAGGAAACAAGCACCGACGATACAGCCACTCAAGATTGGTTGAATGGGCTGGCCTTTGAGAAGTCCTTGCACTCCCGGCTGATGGCGTGGTACGACCCTGACGAACCCGTCTCCGACTTATTCGCCCGCTTACAAGGCGAGATTCAGGTTGGTGGGTATAATATTCTCGACTTCAACCATAACCTCGGTCACACGATAGAAAAGACCTTGGATGAGCGCCGATGGTTCGACGGAAAAAATCACTCGAAAATGGGCGATTGGCCGATTTTCACATTCGAGCCGCACATCGCGCGGCCGGGAGCGCGTTATGGGTTCAAATATGAAAACATCTATTATTATAGCGGCGACCAACTTATCGAATTATAAACTGGCCACCAGCGCAATAATGGGGACTGCCGATGATTAAATTCATGGTCATTGAAAGATTCCGGCCAGGTTGTCGGGAGAAGGTCTACAAGCGGTTCCACGAGAAAGGGAGGATGCTCCCCGACGGCTTGCGCTACGTCGGCAGCTGGCTGGAGAAGGACGGCGATAGGTGCTTCCAGCTCATGGAGACGGAGGACCCATCCCTCTTTCAGAGATGGATGGACAACTGGAAGGATTTGGTCGAGTTCGAGATTTTCGAGATTGGGGAGAAACCAGCGCGGTGAGTCGGAGGATGATGAATGACACTGGGTGGAGAAAAAACGGTCAACATGAAAAAATGGGATTACGCTGCCGATTCTTGGAGCGATTTTGTCGAGAGCAGGAAGGACTCTGGAAAAATCGTAATCGTGCCAGGGATACTGAAATTATTGCCAAAGGGCACCGGCAAAGGTAAGCGGGCACTCGACGTCTGTTGCGGGGAAGGATACTATGCCAGAATATTGCAGAAATTGGGATACCAAGCATCTGGCGTGGACATCTCAAAAAGGATGATTACCATAGCCAGAAAAAAATCCAGGGGGATAGATTACCACTGTGCGGATGCGGCGAAGATGGATTTCCTCACGAGCAACTCGTTCGACCTCGTGGTCTGCTCGATGGGGTTGCTCGACACGCCCGACTTGGACGGAACACTAAGGGCGGTTCGGAGGGTGTTGAAGAAAGGTAGGTACTTCGTCTTATCAATCGTTCATCCCTGCTTCGACCGTCCTAGGATTGGCTCCTGGGAGCGAGACGGGGAAGGGCGCAAGTTGCATTTCAAGATTGACAATTACATGAAAGAAGAAACCCTGGTTAACAATTGGAACATGAAACGATTGAAATATCCATTTGAGACCAATAGTTACCATCGGACATTGTCGACATATGTGAACGCCCTGATAGCGAACAACCTCAAGATAGACCAAATTCACGAACCATGTGTCAGAGACGACGGGGAAATCGACGAAGAGGAGTTCCGAGTACCCAATTTTCTGATCGTCCGCTGCGTGAAGGGATGAACCGGATTGAGGTGGAACGTGTGTCCAGTCAATTCGCTCTTTGAATGAAGCTTCCTAGAGCCTCTTCGCGTACTCGAATATATCCCCCGCCTCCAGTATGTCCATCTGGACCTTCGAGACCGGGTTGAGCCTGCCGATGGCCTTGCCGTTGTGCGTTATCGTCAGCGCCTTGACGTCGGCCGCGATGGTGTCGCCGGTCTTCACTCCCGAGACGTCGAGCGACTCGAAGGTGAATATCGGGAAGCCGGAGTTGATGGCGTTGCGCTTCGATATCGCCCCGATGGACTTGGCCAGTATCGCTCCAGTTCCGAGCGATTTGAAGCAGTCAATGGCCTGCTGGCGCGACGAACCGCTCCCGAAGTTCTGCCCCACGACAACGATGTCGCCGGGCTTCGCCTCCTTGGCGAAGTTCTCGTAGCCCTTGAGGTTGCCGAAGGAGTGCTGGCCCATCTGGGCGATGTCGGTTATCGCCAGGTGCTTGTTGTGGAATATCATGTCGGTGTCGATGTCGTCAATCAACTTTCCGTCGCGCTGGATGAGCCACACGCGGCCCTCGAACAAGGTCTTCATCACTTCACCTCCGACCAGGTTCCAATCCTTCCTAGCACCGCCGACGCCGCGGCCGTCTCCGGCGAAGCCAGGTAGGTGAATCCGTCCCCTTGTTTCCCAGCGAAGTTGCGGTTCGACGTGCTGACCTGGACCTCGTCCTTGCCCGTCATGCCAATCTGCCCGGAGGCGCAGCCTCCGCAGCCGGGATTCGAAACAAGGAAGCCAGCGTCGACGAACGACTGGATGTGCCCTTCCTTGAGCAGGCGTTTGTATCCCTCCATCGTCGCCGGGACGACGCTGGCGAGCACGCCGTTCTTGATTTTCTTGCCCTTCAGCAGCTTCGCCACCCGCGCCAAATCCTCGTACGTCCCATTCGTGCAGGAGCCGATGAAAACGGAATCCACGATAACGTCCTTGACGCTCTCGACGTCGACTACGTTGTCGGGTTTCGGGGGCTTGGCAATCTGCGGCTTCAGGCTGGAAATGTCGGTTGTAATCTCCTTGGCGTACTTCGCGTCCCCGTCAGCGAAGACTCCTTCAACCTTGCCGCCAGTCGCCTTCTCGGCGTACTTCAGAATCTCCTTGGACGGCGGTATCAACGCCGCGATTGCGCCCATCTCCGTCGCCATCGAGGCGAGGGTGATGCGCCCGGCTAGGTCCAACTTGTCGACGGCCTCGCCGTAGAATTCCATGGCGAGCCCGAGAGCGCCTTTCGAAGTCAGCGTCCCGCAGACCTTGAGCGTCAAATCCTTCGCAGTGCTGTCTTTGGGAAGTTTCCCATTGATGACGACTTTCATCGTCTCCGGGACCTCGAACCAGGTCTTGCCAGCCTTGAAGACGAAGGCGATGTCCTGGTCACCCATCCCCTGGCCGAAAGCCCCGACCGCGCCGAGGATGTTCAGGTGCGAGTCCGTTCCGACCATCGTCGAGCCGGGTAGTGCGAGACCGCTCTCTATGGCGACGTGCGAGCCGATGCCCGAGTTGCAGTCGTAGACCTTGATGTCCTGGCCGCGCGCGAACTTCCTGCAGAGGTGCTGGTTGCTCGCGTAGGCGATGGTGTTCGCCGGCACGTTGCAGTCGAACGTGAAGACGGTTTTCGCGGCGTCGTTGACCCTGTCGCCGGGGTAGTGCTGGTTGAACGCCTTGACGACGTTCGCGCCGCCGAAATCGCGCGCCGAGCGCACGTCTATCCTCAGCCACACTATCTTGCCGGCAGCCACTTCCTCGTCCGCGTGGCTCTGGATTATCTTCTCTATGATTGTCTTGCCCATCGGGGCACCCCCGACGGTTGATTGCATGTGGGAAGGATAAGCCTTTCGCCATCGTGGACGCGCATCACGCGGAAATATGCAAGGGCACGACGCTGCCCGCGAGCGTTTTTATGTGGCCGGAAGGCGCTCGGGAGAAAATCGGGCGGCGCTCCAAGCGGCGCGCACAGAAAGTAATAATTACCCGGATTGCGGTTCAGGAGCGATATCCATGGGCCTCGATTTCTACACGCTGGACGACTTCGACCTCGCGGGGAAGAGGGTGCTGCTCAGGCTCGACATAAACTCGCCCATAGACCCTGCGACCGGAGAGCTCCTGGACGACAGCAGGATGCGCCAGCACGCCGAGACGATAAAGGCTCTGTCCCGCTCCAAGGTCATAATACTCGCCCACCAGAGCAAGCCGGGCAAGAGCGATTTCACCCCGCTGGAGAAGCACGCCAAGCGGCTCTCGTCCATCCTGGGCAAGAACGTCGTGTACTGCGACAGCCTCTTCGACAGGCGCGCGCTCGGAGCCATAAAGTCCCTGGAGGACGGCGACGTGCTCCTGCTGGAGAATACCAGGTTCTTCGCCGAGGACGTGGCACTGAAGGACAAGGACATTAAGGCTCAGATTAAGAGCCACATCATCCGCAACCTGGCTCCCGCAGCGGACGTCTTCGTCAACGACGCCTTCGCGGCCGCCCACCGCAACCAGCCCACAATCGTCGGGTTCTGCGAGGTCATGCCCTCCGCTGCTGGCAGGATAATGGGCAAGGAGCTCATAGCGCTGGGCAAGGTCATCCACGGCGCGGAGCGACCGACTATTGTCTTCCTCGGCGGGGCCAAGGTGGACGACTCCATCGACGTCGCCACCAACATGCTGAAGAAGGGCATCGCGGACAGGATAATCCCCACCGGCGTCGTGGCGAACATCTTCCTGCTGGCCAAGGGCATCGACCTCGGCAAGCCATCGACCGACTTCCTGGACAAGGAAGTGGAGGACTGGGGGAAGCTCGTCGAGGCGGCCAAGGGGTTGCTGGCCGAGTATCCGGGGAAGATTGCGCTGCCCACCGATGTCGCAGTGAATAAAAACGGGGAGCGCGAGGATGTCCCAATCAGCCAGCTCCCATCGGATTATCCGATTTTGGACCTCGGAATCGACACAACCATCGCCTACATCGAGGAGATAAAGAAGGCGAAGACGATATGCCTGAACGGGCCGGCGGGAGTCTTCGAGATGGAGCAGTTCGCCTTCGGCACGCTTGAGATATTCAAGGCAATCGCCGACTCGGACGCCTACACGGTCATCGGCGGCGGCCACACCTCCGCGGTCGCGGAGCAGCTCCACCTTGACGGCAAGGTCGACCACATCTCCACGGGCGGCGGCGCCCTCATCAACTTCCTTGCTGGCAAGGATTTGCCGGCTGTCGAGGCGCTGAAGCGCTCGAAGATAAAGTTCCCGAAGAAGGAGAAGTAGGGGGATTTACAGTAATCAGCAAGTGCATCAGGGCAAGGCATCTAGTTTGTAGTCCTTGCCCTGGATTCGGACTAACTCCTCGTTCGATAAATGACGGTAACCGTTAGTCCTCTCCCTTCAGTTATGTTCGAAAAATGAAATGAGCCACTGAAGGGATTTGAACCCTCGACCTGCTGATTACGAATCAGCTGCTCCACCAGCTGAGCTACAGTGGCATTCGTTGCGAAGGGGGTTAAACTGGATTATCATATTAAGGTTTCCGGCGGAGCCGTTTCTAGATTTAGGCAATCTATTTACACACGCCTTCCATTTGGAGTCATATGAAACGTATGTTCGCGCCAGGCTGCGCCATCCTCATCTACAAGCCGGAACTGGCAACGAGGTTGCACCGCCTCCTCGGCGAAGAACTGGGCGAGATGGAAATGTTCGTTCGATGCTGCAGGAACGAACCCGCTCTCGAGCCAGGGACGCTGGTCATCAATACCTGCCCCGGCTGCGACAAGCGGTACCGCGAGAACTACGCGGATTCGTCGACAATCTCGCTTTGGGAGGTGCTGGCGGGCGGCGATTTCTTCCGTTTTCCTGATTACAAGGGGACGCGCATGTCGATAATCGATGCCTGCCCCACCCGGACGGAGGCGCGGGTGCACCGGGCGGTGAGGACCCTGCTGGAGAGAATGAACATCGTTCTCGTCGAGCCGAAAAACACGGGCTTGAAGAGCACGTGCTGCGGGGACAGCGGCTGGGGGAAAATCCCGACCAGCAAGGTGAGGGAGTTGATGGGCAAGAGGGCCGCGGAGATGCCCGCGGACGATGTCGTTGTCTACTGCGTTTCGTGCGCGAAGTCCATGTTCGTCGGAGGGAAGCAGCCGCGCTACCTGGTCGACCTCCTGTTCGGCGAAGAGACGATACCGATGACGACGGAGCCAGACGCATGGCACAGGGAACTGGACGACTTCATCGCGGCGCATTGAACGATCTTCGCGCCGTTTTCTGCGAAAACACTTTCATCCGACCCCCGCAAACACATTTATCCCCGTCCGCCGATGCTGTCGCGGTGATTCACACGCCATCCGCAAAGCCCAAGCGCACAATCTGGTTCGCCGTCCTCGATTCCGCCGAGGGCAGGACCTTCGTCGCCATGACCGGGAAGGGCATCTGCAAGCTCCACTGGCCCGACAGCCCCGACGTTCGCCGCAGCGTCGAGCGCGAGTTCGACTGCAAGCTCGTCGAGGCGCCGGAGCGCTTCGCTGAAGTAAAGCGCCAGCTCGACGAGTACCACGCCGGGAAGCGAAAGGACTTCGACCTGGACGTGGATTTCGTCGTCGGAACGGAGTTCCAGAAGCGCATATGGAAGCTCATGCTGAAAATCCCGCACGGCCAGACGCGCACGTACGGCTGGATGGCCGGGCGCGCCGGCAGCCCGAACGGAGCGCGCGCCGCCGGCCAGGCGTGCCACAACAACCCGATCTCGCTCATCGTCCCCTGCCACAGGGTCGTCGGCGCCGACGGTTCGATGACCGGTTACGGCGGGCCGTCCGAGGGCGGCAAGCGCCGGAAGCGCGAGCTGCTGGTATTGGAAGGCGCGCTGAAGAGATGAGCTTCGCCGTCACAACGACGCGGGCCAGGGATGCCTCCGGTTAGACGCGGGCACGGGTGCATCCAGGAACCGGCGCTTCAGAGTTCGAACGCCCCGCTGCCTCCGTACTCTTCTTCAGGCGTCATCCTGCCCAGGTACGTGCCCCACTCGTCGTATCCGTAGTCCGATGTCGGGTCAGCGCGCACCTTGAGGCTCGCGGCGTCGAAGCAATCCGTCAGGTCGGTGTAGCCCTGCGACTTGAGTCCCCATTCCAGGAACCAGTACGTCCAGAGGCCGTGCGAGTAGCGCGGGGCGTCCAGGCCCCAGGTATCCTCGCTGCAGGTCTGCGAGACGTATCGTCCGCTCCCCGCGACCGAGTCGAAGCCGCCGCTGAAGCAGCTGTCGAAGAAGACGAAGATGTGCTCCGAGTCGAAGTCGGCGAACGCGTCGGCCAGCCCGTCGTCGGAAATCCCGGACG
>DAIRED010000097.1:0-2688 GCA_036795795.1 Thermoplasmatota archaeon
ATGGTTGTCATGAACTCGGACTACACCTTCACGATGTGGTACACGGGGGTTGACAGCATCAATTGTATTAGAATATTGTATGCAACTTCCATTGACGGTGACAACTGGGTAAAATGTGGAGTGGCGATTGATATTGGAACCGGCAATATGGGGGATAATCGGGCCGTATATGATCCTACCGTTCTCCTTGATGGTGTGGTTTATAAAATGTGGTATGTTGGAAAACAGATTGGGAGGGAAAGCAATAGACTATTCTATGCGGAATCTTCAGATGGGATAATATGGGATAAAAAAGGTGTTGCACTTGATGTTCATCCGCTTCCATTAGGAGTAACACGGGATGGTTATTACGATTACTACCAGAACTTTTCACCAACTGTGGTTAAATCCCCGAGCGGTGTCTATTACTTATGGTATGGCTGTAGTACGAGGTCGTTCTTTGCAACATCATTCGATGGCATGCACTGGCAAAAATGGGGGAATGTAATCGAATGGGATTGGTATGAGTCGCAACCATTCACTGCTAAATATAACTATTCCGTTACCCTCGAAAATAACCATTTTAAAATATGGTTTTCTGGCATCCGAAATAACATCAATGGAATATATTCTGAGGAGATACCATCGACACTTATTGGTTATCAACCATTAACTATTGATACTGGAGAAAATTCTGTTAATATGCAATTCGACACTACAGACAATGTGGGACTGCACGATGTCACTGTTAGGATAATTCCAATAAAATATGTTGAACCTGTGGATAATAACGTTGCATCCAAACCGGTATTAGTCGGAAGCTGGATAGACCCGTATTTCGAAAACCAGTACAACATCCAGTTCGAACCTCGATGGCCTTACGTTGGTGATGACGTTGAAATATCCGCCACAGTGCGCAATTCAGGGGATTCCGATATCCTTTCAGCTCTGGTTGGCTATTACGATGGCAATCCATCCACTGGCGGGATAAGAATCGGCGAGTCTCTGATCGATGACGTCATCCGTCCCGGTGAATCATTAGTCACTTCAACGCGATGGTCCGCCACATCTGGCGAGCATGAAATATTTGCATTGATCGAAAGATCAGCCCCGCCAGAGGGGTCGCAATATTTGTACAACAACCTGGCCTCCCGTATAATTTATTGCATGGGGGATAAGGAAATACGCATTCCAAGCTTCTCTGATACTACTACATCGAAGGTTTTGGAGTTTGACGAAACGACTCGAACGCTAGACGTTTCTCTACAATTGCAAAACAAAGATGTTACATACGCGATAATGGACGTCCAAGGTGAACAAAGAGACTTTGATACAATCCCTGGCTCTAATGGTATCACTATTCCGGCTCCATTGCGACCACTGAGTATCGCATGGAGCCCCGGTGGCGAATTATTTGTGTTGAGTGATGATAGGCTTGTCCAAACGAACCCCATAATTACAAGTGTGCGACGGTATGATGGCACAGGTTTTACGACAATATTCTCGTCGCCGACTTCATATCGTTCAATTGCTTTCGATTCCTTCGGCACGCTGCATCTAGTTAAATGGTCAACCATGACACCAATTTGTGGCGAAATATATAAAATTCCTGATTTGTCCAACCCAATCCCAGAGCTGGTTTTAAAATTAGATGGCGCAAACGGTATGCCGGTTTTTAGAGCAAACGGATTATCATTTAACGAGTTTGGAGATATGTATGTTTCTGGGACTTTAATCCAAGGATCAATCCAAACCTACTCAGTAATAAAATTAATCCAGCTTAACCCGACGACCTGGAGCGAAGTCACATCAAAACGAACTACGCTTAGTTTCTCACCGATGGGAATTGCGGTTTTCACTCCGCTTGGTTCTGACGAGTTATTCGTTTGCGACCGAACCGGTAAAACAATCCTTGGTTTCGAGGAAACAACAACAATTTTCGAGGAGATTTACCGAAAAGTCATGCCCTACGAGCCGTGGAGCGCGGCCTTCGGGCCAGGGCAGCAACTATGGATCACAGAATTTCCAACATTCGATTGGTCAATCGATCGTCCAACGCATGTCTACGAATGGGAAATACCAATATCCCCAGCAATCGACGTTGGTGACGATGGGATATCGGATTGGTTTGCAGTAGGAAGATATGGAATGATGGATACGACCAACAACTATGCCGATGCAATAAATTCCTACATCTCTTCCCATCAAAGCACGGTTCAACCGGATGGTACGATAACCGTTCCAATAACGTTCACAACGCAATCGGCAGGCATCTTGTCCATCCCTGAGATTGCCACCATCTACTACGACGACTCCATCCTGACCCCAATCGCCACGGGAATCACCGACCAGCTCATGGACCTCGACTGGCGCCCGGATGCCTCCATGTGCATACTCGTCGGGAATACGGCAACCTCCCCGGTTGCGCCGATAGTCATGAAGTATGACGGAAGGCAGTTTACCGAGGTGTACCGAGGGCCAGCGGCGCCATCGACATTCTTCAGGAGGGTGGAGTGGCGGCCAGATGGGGAATATGCTTTGATTGGAAGCATGGGCGGCAAGATTTACAAATACGATCCCGCTGACAATTCGGTCACGCTTTTCTACAGCGAGTCCAGCGATGCTTACTGCTACGACATCTCCTGGCAGCCAGACATGAATCCGACCGTGCCTGGGTATCAGGGGTTGGCATTATTCACAACTTATGGG